>NZ_CEYADA010000003.1:173094-288411 GCF_982780845.1 Thalassococcus sp. | reverse complement strand
GTGTGTAGGGACGCGGGTTCAGACCGGTGTAGTTCAGACGCTGCTGGTTGGACTTAACCGCACGCAGCATCAGGCCGAAGGGCGAACGGAAAATCCGGATCGCGATGTAGAACGCAACCAGCATGATGACCGAGCAGAAGTAGTAGCCAACGTTGAACGTGAACTTCCACGCGCCGACGGTCAGCTGAGTGCTGTCGCGCATTTCCATGCCGAACAGGCTGGGAACCGGAATGTTGCCGTCCGTGGAGGACGCCATGCTCAGGATGCGCGGATCGTCCAGTGCCAGCTGCAGGCCAGTTTCACCACCTGTGATCGGTGTCAGAACCGAATAGGCAAGGGCGAACATCATCTGCGCAAACGCCAGTGTCAGGATCGAGAAGTAGATACCCGAGCGACGGAGCGAGATGTAGCCGATCAGCAAAGCGAACAAGCCGGACATGATGACCGCCAGAATGATCGCCGGAATGACGTTCATGCTGAGCAGTTTGAACATCCAGACCGCAGCGTAGGAACCGATACCCAGAAACGCTGCGTGACCGAAGGACAGGTAGCCTGTCAGGCCGAACAGAATGTTAAAGCCGATTGCAAAGATACCGAAGATCACAAAGCGCTGCATCAGATCTGGGTAGCCCGCGTTGAACTGGGCCAGAGCCGAGCCATCGGGGAAGGGGTTCAGGATAAACGGTGCAAAGATGGTCAGCACCGCGACGAGGATAAGAAGAGACGCGTCTTTCTTTTCGAGACCGAACATGGATCAGTCCTCCATCACGCCCTTGCGACCCATAAGGCCCCGCGGACGAGTAAGTAGAATGATGATAGCGACCAGATAGATGATGACCTGGTTGATGCCGGGGATGAAGTCGATGACTTCGCGCATCGAGGCAAAGCTTTCGAGAATGCCAAGCAGGAAGCCCGCCAGAACAGCGCCCGGAAGCGAACCCATGCCGCCCACAACGACCACAACAAAGCTAAGAACCAAGAAGTCCATGCCCATGTGATAGTTTGGTGGGTTGATCGGTACGTACATCACACCGGCAAGGCCAGCGACTGCTGCCGCAAGACCGAACATGATGGTAAAGCGACGGTCGATGTTGATGCCCAGCAGGCCAACTGTTTCACGGTCAGCCATACCGGCGCGAACGACCATGCCGAATGTTGTGAACTGCAGGAAGGCAAATACGGCACCGATGATCACAACCGCAAAGCAGAAGTAAACCAGACGCCAGTACGGGTAGATGATGATGTTCGGATCAAAACCGATCATCGTGCCGAAATCGAAGCTACCTTTAAAGGCTTCGGGGGCAGGTGTCGGGATCGGGTTCGCACCGTAGAAGTATTTGATGATTTCCTGCAAAACGATCGCAAGGCCGAACGTCACAAGGATCTGGTCAGCGTGCGGACGCTTGTAGAAGTGTTTGATCAGGCCACGCTCCATGATCACACCAACGGCGATCATCACAGGAATGGCAAACAGGATGGCGAGCGGTACGGACCAGTCAATGATCGCGTTGCCGGCGCTTTCGCCGAAGATGTCATAGACGTAGGGAACATCGACTTGCAGGGGTTTGCCCAAAAAGTCGGTTCTGGTTTCGTCGATGACAGTGTGGCTGAGTGTCAGGATGCGGTTCAGCGTCACAGCGCAGAATGCACCGATCATGAAGAGCGCGCCGTGGGCGAAGTTAACAACGCCAAGTGTGCCGAAGATCAGCGTCAGACCCAGTGCGATCAGCGCATATGCTGACCCTTTGTCGAGTCCGTTCAGGATTTGCAGGATTAATGCGTCCATTGTCCCACCCTTTTGCGGTCGGATTGCGGAAAGATTGAACCCCCGCGTCAACAGGGGGGCAGTCAGGGAGAAGCGGTGTTCGGGTGGGCATTGCTGCCCACCCGGAAGTTTTGCTTATGCGCCGGGGTTGCAGGTGCCCAGTTCGCCGCCAAAGATGGAAGCGTCGTAAGTAACCTGACCGACCGGAGTAACTTCAACGATCTCGAGAAGGTCGAACTCGGAAGTCGGGTTCTCTTTACCCTTCACAACCAGAACGTCTTTGAAGCACTGGTGGTCTTCGGCACGGTACAGTGTCTTACCGTTGCCCATACCGTCGAACTCGAAGTCTTCCAGAGCTTCTGCAACGGCACACGGGTTGAACGAACCTGCGCGCTGAACCGCGTCTGCGTACAGCATCGCCTGAACGTAGCATGTGTGCGCAGCCTGGCTCGGCGGGAAGCCGTACTTTTCACCGAAGGACTTAACGAACTGCTTGGAGCCCTCGTCCTGCAGCGACCAGTGCCAGTTTGTCGAACCGAAGATGCCTTTAACGTTGGCACCAGCACCCTTCGCCATCAGGCGCGAGTACAGCGGAACAACGATTTCGAAGTTCTTGCCGTTAACCTGCTTTTCACGCAGACCGAACTGAACCGCGTTTGTCAGCGAGTTCACCATGTTACCGCCGTAGTGGTTCAGAACCAGAACGTCGGCACCGGACTGCAGAACAGGTGCGATGTAGGACGAGAAGTCAGTCTGTGTCAGCGGTGTTTTAACCGCAGCTACAGTTTCCCAGCCCATCGCTTCTGTGGATGTGCGGACGGCTTCTTCTGTGGTGTAACCCCAGTTGTAGTCCGCTGTCAGGTGGTAAGCCTTACGGTCTGTGCCGTAGTTCTTGCCCAGGATCGGAGCCAGAGCAGCACCGGACATGTAAGAGTTGAAGAAGTGACGGAAGCCGTTCGCCTTCTTGTCCTTACCTGTGGTGTCGTTCGAGTGTGTCAGACCGGCCATGAAGATGACGCCAGCTTCCTGACACAGAGCCTGAACCGCAACCGCAACGCCGGAGGACGAACCGCCGGTGATCATTACAGCGCCGTCTTTTTCGATCATGGACTTCGCAGAGGCGCGAGCCGCGTCGGACTTTGTCTGTGTGTCGCCTGTGACGTACTCGACCTTCTTGCCAAGGATACCTGTACCCTCAAGCGCTTTGGACGAGAATGTGTTCATCAGGCCGCCGTCGCCGCCACCGTTCAGGTGCTCAACAGCAAGTTCGTAGGCGCGCAGTTCGTCTGCGCCTTCGTCCGCATACGCACCGGTTTGCGGTACGTTGAAGCCGAATGTGACAGTGCTACCTGTCGGAGCGTTGGTAAAGCCTTCGTGGCCAGCCGCCGACAGATATGTCGGAAGCGCGAGGCCGGCACCAGCTACAGCACCGGTCTGGATCACGCCGCGGCGTGTCAGATTCAATTTGGACATAGAAATCCTCCCTAGGTGATTTGCATTTGCGGCTCCTCTTTTCCGCAAACGCGCGCACTAGTGTGCAAAGTCAGTATGTGTTGGAGAAAGAAAATTGCGCAACAACTGCTTTTTATACTTCAATTTTTTTGTCAATTAATGAACAGTATACTTCAGTAAACTGTAAATTTACTTACGCCGCGCCGCAGAAGTGCGTTGAAGAGTCAGGAAAAATTGATGGCACGGGACACGCTAACCGGAAGTCGAATACGCGAACGTCGCGTCATGGCAGGTCTGAAGCAGGCTGAATTGGCCAGCGCAGCGGGAATTTCGGCCTCATATCTCAATCTAATTGAACATAATCGACGCGGAATCGGCGGTAAGCTTCTTCTCGATATCGCCGAAGTTCTGGGCGTAGAACCGGCCTTGCTTAGCGAAGGGGCCGAGGCGACGTTGATCGCTGCACTGCGCGAGGCCGCGTCCGATCCAAAGGCTGCGCCGGTTGAAGTGGACCGCGTCGACGAGTTCGCAGGGCGCTTTCCGGGTTGGGCAGGGCTGTTGTCAGACAACCGCCGCCGCATCGCGTCGCTTGAACGGACCGTTGAAACGCTGTCCGACCGCTTGACGCACGATCCGCATCTGGCGGCTTCTTTGCATGAGATGCTGTCAACGGTGACCTCGATCCGGTCGACGGCCTCTATTCTGAACGATCCAGCGGACCTGAGCCCTGAATGGAGCGCCCGTTTCCACCGCAACGTTTATGAAGACGCCACACGTCTTGCCGAAACCAGCCGCGCGCTGGTGGGCTATCTTGAAGCCTCAGGTGATGCCTCGTCTGAGGCAAGCGCGCCGCAGGATGAAATGGATGCGGTTCTGGCCAGCGCCGGTTATTTTCTTGAGCCTCTGGAGCACAGCCCCGACGGCATCTCGGATCTATCTGAAACCTTGGGTGTCGAACTGTCGGCGGATGCGCGCACTTTGTTAGATGCACACCTGAGCCGCTATGCCAGCGATGCAGAGCAACTGCCGCACGAAATTCTGGCCCCCAAAATGCTGGCGGGCGAAACGGACCCATTTGCAATCGCAGCAGCGCTGCGTCTATCGCCCGGTCTGGTCATGCGCCGCATGGCGATTTTGTCGGGCTCGGTTCTGGACGATGATTTCGGTTTGGCGCTTTGCGATGGTACGGGCACGTTGACTTATCGCAAGCCTCTTCAGGATTTTTCATTGCCGCGCTTTGGTGCTGGCTGCCCGCTATGGCCGCTTTATTCCGCTTTGTGCGCGCCGGGGATGCCGATCATGCGGTTGATCGCCCAGCCCGGTGCGACAGATCGTCAGATCAAGGCGTTCGCCTATGCCGAAGACACGCAAGCGCCCGCTTTGGATGGCGCGCGGCTGCTGAAAGTTCATATGCTGATGGTCCCCGTGCCCTTTGGTGCGGCAGACGAAAAGACCGAAGCAGTGGGTGTTTCGTGCCGGATTTGTCCACGCAATGACTGTGCCGGGCGCCGCGAGCCTTCAATTTTGTCGACAGGACAATGATTGGATTTTTGACAGATCGCGTCAGGCAGGTAATAAATTAGGGGTCGCCCACGCGTGAGGCCCGTGAAAGCGGGGCGGGGTGACAGGGGAGGAACATCGTGAATGCCAAAACATTTGCTACTGATCGAGGATGAGCCGAATATCATCGAAGCGATCAGTTTCATTCTAAGCCGTGACGGCTGGTCCGTCAGGGCCCATTCGGATGGCACGAATGCGGTTGAAACCGCATCGCGCCTGAAACCGGATGTGATTATTCTGGATGTCATGCTGCCGGGAAAAAGTGGTTATGATATCTTACGTGAAATCCGGGAAGAGCCTGATATCTCAGGGATTCCTGTGCTTATGCTGACCGCCCGCGGTCAGACCAAGGATCGCGAACTTGCTGAAAAGGCAGGTGCCAGCCGGTTCATGACCAAGCCGTTTTCCAACGCGGATGTCGTTGAAGCTGTTCGGGCGCTTGCCCTGCAGCCATGATCGACGACGAGGAAAAGGCCGGGTTACCTGTTTTTCTGGAGCGGCGCAGTTACCGCCGCAGAAGGCTTCATGACGCGGCGCGTTTGTTGCCGGTGCTGGGGCTGTTGGGGTGGATGGTGCCGCTTTTGTGGTCAGTTGATTCTGCCAAGGCGCCCGCTTCGTCCAATGTTCTGACCTATGTTTTTCTGGTCTGGGCCGCGCTGATCAGCGCGTGTTTCCTGATTTCATCCCGTATGTCGCGCAACGAGCGCGCCAATCAGGACACTCAGGGCGGACGGGACGGGCAGCAATGACCTCGTTCAACGCCCTTCTGGCCATTTGTCTGGCCTACGTCTTTTTCCTTTTTGTTGTGGCCTTCGTGGCTGAACGATCCGCGATGCAGGGCCGCGTGCGTTGGTTGCGCTCGCCCGTGGTCTATACGCTGTCGCTGTCGATTTACTGTACCGCGTGGACGTTTTACGGCGCGGTGGGCTCTGCTGCACGAAACGGCATTGAATATGTGGCGATCTATCTGGGGCCAAGCCTTGTGATGATCGGCTGGTTCTGGGCGGTGCGAAAGCTGGTGCGCATCGGACGCAGCCAGCGCATCACCTCTATCGCTGATCTTATTTCGTCGCGTTATGGCAAGTCGAACTTCCTTGCCATGTGCGTGACGATCTTCTTCGTTCTGGGGACAACGCCCTATATCGCTCTGCAGCTGCAGTCTGTGACGCTCAGCTTTGAGGTTTTCGGGCTTGCGGAAAGCGTGTCTGGCGGGGGCGATCCCAAGACGCGCACGGCCTTTTGGGTTGCGATCGGTCTTGCCATTTTTACCGTCTTCTTCGGCACCCGAAATCTGGATGCGAACGAACGGCACCACGGCGTTGTGATGGCGATTGCGGTCGAGGCGGTGGTGAAGCTTGCCGCGCTTCTGTCTGTCGGCATTTTCGTTGTCTGGGGGCTGTCTGATGGCATTCCGGACATCCTCGAACGCATCGACGCATCGGAGATCGGCATCTGGCAGGTCGATGGCGGTCGCTGGGCCGGTATTACGTTTTTGTCTGCTGCGGCGTTTCTGTGCCTGCCGCGCATGTTTCAGGTTCTGGTCGTCGAGGCCGCTGATGATGCGCACCTGAGAACGGCCAGCTGGGCCTTTCCGACGTACCTGATGCTGATGTCGTTGTTCGTTGTGCCAATCGCGGTTGTCGGGCTTGATCTGCTGCCCGCAGGGTCAAACCCTGACCTGTTTGTTCTGACGTTGCCGCTGAGCCAAGGATACGAAGGGCTGGCTGTTCTGTCGTTCTTGGGCGGGTTTTCATCGGCAACGTCGATGGTGATCGTGGTGGCCATCGCGCTGTCGACCATGGTGTCGAACCATATCGTAATGCCGATCTGGCTGCGGCTGACCGGGGTGGGGGCGACCATGTCGGGCGACGTGCGCTATGTCGTTCTGACTGCACGGCGCGTGTCGATCGCTTTGGTCGTGATGCTGGGATACGCCTATTATAAACTGTCAGGCGGCGGCAGCGCATTGTCCGCGATTGGTCTGGTTTCTTTCGTGGGCGTGTCGCAGGTCTTGCCTGCAATGCTGGGCGGTATTTTCTGGCGTGGGGCGACGCGAGCAGGGGCCATCGCAGCGGTCGTGACGGGCTTTTCGATCTGGACCTATTCGCTTTTCCTTCCGTCATTGGGCGATGGCGTGATTTTTTCGGCCCAGATGATGTCGCAAGGTCCGTGGGGCATCGACTGGCTGCGACCCCAAGCGCTATTCGGCATTGAAAATATCGATCCGCTTCTGCACACGCTGTTCTGGAGCATGATGCTGAACACAATTGCCTTTTTCGTGTTCTCGATCATCAGTTTTCCGGGCCCAATCGAACGGCTTCAAGGCGCGCAATTCGTCAATATCTTCCAGCATTCCGCCAGCCCGCGTAGTTGGTCGGCAGGGGTCGCGCAGACCGAGGATCTGTTGATCATGGCGCAGCGCATTCTGGGGGCCGCCGACGCCCTCGCGTTGTTCGAGCGTGAGGCCAACAGGCAAAAGGTGTCCGGTGATTTGCCCGAACCCACACCCGATTTCCTTCAGGTCCTTGAACGTGAACTTGCGGGCTCTGTGGGGGCTGCGACAGCGCACGCAATGGTCGGCCAGATCGTGGGTGGCCATTCTGTTTCGGTCGAGGACCTGATGGCCGTGGCCGACGAATCCGCGCAGCTTATGGAATATTCATCCCGACTGGAAACTCAGTCCGCTGAACTGACACGAACGGCCCGGAAGCTGAGGGAGGCAAATGACAAGCTGACGCGCCTTTCGGTCCAGAAAGACGCGTTCCTAAGCCAGATCAGTCATGAACTCAGAACTCCTATGTCCTCGATCCGCGCGTTTTCGGAAATCCTGCGGGACGGACGTGATCTGGATGGTGCCGAGCAAAGCAAGTTTTCGTCCATCATCCATGACGAAGCGATCCGCCTGACGCGCCTTTTGGACGATCTTCTGGATCTGAGCGTTCTGGAAAACGCCAAGGTCAGCCTGAACGTACAGCGCGGGCGTCTGGGGGACCTTCTGGATCGGGCCGAGGCCGCAGCGGCCAGCAATGCGGATGGCGGGCTTTCTATTCGGATCACCCGCAACCGTGATGCCGAGGACGTCTGGGTGCAGACCGATCTGGATCGCTTGACGCAGGTCTTTATCAACCTGCTGAGCAATGCGCGCAAATACTGCGAGGCGGATGATCCCGAACTGACGATCACGATCAGCCAGAAAGACGGGCAGGTCCGGATCGATTTTGTCGACAACGGCAAGGGGATCAGCATCGAAGCCCGCGATATGATCTTTGAAAAGTTCGCGCGGATTGGCGAACAAAAGGCAGGTGGAGCGGGGCTTGGGCTTGCGATTTGCCGTGAAATCATGGCGCGTCTGGACGGTGAGATCGTGTATCTGCCAACCACCAAAGGCGCGGGGTTCCGGCTTACACTGCCTTTGGAAATGGCTTTGGCCGCACAATAAGCCGTGATTTTTCCGTGCATTTCCCGGTGCGGGAAAGCTTTTGCTAACGATATTTAGCGAAAACCGTTGGTGCGTACGACGGCACAGGCACCAGATGGACATCAATACCCACAGGCAGATCATTCTGAAAAAGGCATCGACGACCCGTCGCATGGCGGATCTTTCAGATTTGCCCGTGGATAAGGCCTTGGAACGAGCGCTTTCCACGACGGCACGGGATTTGTGGGGCCTGGTACTGGATGTCGCGTCAGTTTCTCAGAATGTGCTGTTGCAGGACGAATGCGGCGATGTGCTGGGAACGGACCGTTTGTTTCTGTCGTTGAAGGGACAGCACGGCGGTTTGGGCTTTGCCTCGATCGACGCTGATCTGCATTCGGCTATCGTCGAAAGCCAAACCATAGGTCAGGTTACCGGCGCGCCCCCTGAAAAACGTGGCTTTACCAGCATTGATGCAATGCTTGCCGCGCCGTTCGTAGACGGGGTTATGACGCGCCTGTCCATGGCGCTTGCCCGGCCTGAGGCATCTTCGGATTTCTGCGGGTTTGGGGTTGGGGAACGGCTTGAAAACGGCCGCGCCGCGCGGTTGTTGATGGGCGCGGTTGCGTATCGTCAGGTCAATGCAACGGTCGAACTGGCCTCGGGGCTACGAAAGGGTGTTCTGACGTTGCTGGTCCCCACCGAACCGCCGCACCAGCCCGTGGAAGAGGACAAGCCGGTTCATCTGTCAGATGACATGCTGATGGAGCTTAACGTCTGCTTTGATGCAGTGCTGTGCAAATTGAAGATGCCCTTGCAGCAGCTACACGAATTAAGCGTGGGCGATCGGTTGCCCTTGCCAAAGAATGTCGAGCAGACGGTCGAGTTAATGGCGCGGGACCGGTCGGGCTTTGGCTCGGGTCAATTGGGGCGTCTGGATGGCCAGCGGGCGTTCCGCATCGATGAGGACTCGCCCCTGATTGCGCATCTGAAAGAAGAAGAGGCCGACGACGCCGAAATCGCGCAGGTCGGGGCAGTGCCGGAAAAACAGGCGCTGCCCGCCGAGTAAGGGGCGCTTATTGCTGGGACAGGGCGTCCAGCGTCGGGCGCAGACCGGCCAGATCATAGCCGGCGTTCGCCGCTGTCTGCAAAATCTCGTCCGTGCTCATCTTGCCGACCTGACCGAAGGCCCAAACAACAGTGCAGCGCGTGCCGGATGCACAATAGGCCAGAACCGGGCCTTCGCCCTCGGCCGCAAACGCCGCCTGTTTGGCCACGTTTTCAGGTGTCATCGTCTGGTGGGTCAGGGGAAGCACGTCATATGCGATGCCTGCTTCTGCCAAAGCCGCGCCAATGGTTGCGGATTGGTGGCTGGGCGGAACCTCGGCATCGGGCCGGTTGCAGATGACTTTCTTGAAACCAGCAGCTTGCAATGCGGGGATGTCCTCGACCGAAATCTGAGGCGAAACGTGATAGCGGGGTGTGACCTGACGGATATCCATAAAACCGCATTAGCGCCCTGCGAATGTTCTGTCTAGATTCTACGATGACGGGCCGACAGGTTGGCGCATTTTCCCGCCTGAAACTGCGTGGTTTTGGCCGCGCAACACTGCCTGCGAAGTGATTCGTTCGCCTATTGCCTGATTCGCGATTTTGCCGTCTAATATCGCCAAAACCAAAAAGCAGAGCGCAAGCGCCAGCAGTGGCCGCAATTAAGGACAGGCATTTGTCAGAGTTAGTAGTTTCATCCGTGACAAACGGTGTGGCGGTATTGGCGTTGCACAATCCTCCGTTCAACGCCCTGACGGCCCCGCTTCGCACTGCTTTGTCAGAGGCCCTTTCCAACGCATTGGCCGATGATGCCGTCACCCAGATTGCCATTATGGGGCAGGGCAACGGTTTTTGTACTGCAGCGAACTTGCATGAGCTGGACGACCCGTTTGACCAGCCCGATTTGTCGGAACTGGCGCGGCAGATCGAAGATTGTTCAAAGCCCGTGGTCGCGGTTCTGCATGGCGCGGTTTTGTGGGGCGGGCTGGATCTGGTCTTGGCGGCGCATTACCGGATCGCGCATCGCGGGACGCGCGTGGGCGCGCCCGAGGTGCGGCTTGGGATTGTTCCTTTTGGTGGTGCGACGCAAAGGCTGCCCCGCCTGATCGGCGCGGCGGCGGCCCTGGATATTCTGGTGGGTGGCCAATCCCATGCGGTTGACCGGATGCCTGCGCAGGGGATCGTGGACGCCCTGTTTGCCTCGGACGACCCGCAGGCCGAAGCCATCAAGTTTTGCGAAACGCTGCAAAAAGACGGGCGTGGACCACGAAAGACCTCGGACGCCACGCGCGGGTTCATTGATGCGGCAGGCTATCAGGACGTGATCCAGGCCCGCCGGGCGCGACTTGCGGCACTTCCGGAAAGCGCCCCTGTGGCCATTCTGGATTGCGTCGAGGCGGCACAGTTGCTTCCGATTTATGCAGGATTGGCGCTTGAGGGCCAGACGTTCGAAGATCTGCGTCAGGGGGATCAATCCAAGGCGCTGCGCCGTGCCTTTGTGGCCGAGCGGAAAGCAGGGCAGCTTGCGCGACCACAAACCGATCAACCGATTCCGCGGTATAATGTGCTGGGCATTCTGGGGGGCGGATCGCTCGCCTCGCATCTGGCTATCGCGGCATTGCATTCTGGCATGAAGGTACGCTGGGGCACAAAGAATCCCGAAGTCTTAAAGCGCGGTTTTGCACAGATCGACGGGTTTTACCGCCAGTCGATCAAGCTGAAACGCATCAGCGAGGACCGCGCCAAAGCCGAGTTGGGCAATCTCGCCATGGGGGACGCCGAAGAGATGGCCAAAGGCTGTGACGTGATCCTTCACGCCGCGCGTGGCCAAAGCGGTGTTCCCGGCCCCGAAGGCGCGGCCCGGATCAAGGCGTTTCCGGATCAGGTAAACTCGGTCGCGCTGCGGTTCGCCCCGCCAGCACACATGCATGGGCTGGTCGAGATTTTGCAGGGTCCGGAGGCATCCGAAGATGACCTTATGGCGTGCTACGCTTTGGTCCACCGGATGAACAAAACGCCCATCCGCGTGAAATCCCAAGGGGGCAGCGTGGTCGGACGTATGATGGCGTCGCTGCATCGGATGGCCGATATCCTCGTCGATTTGGGGCAGTCGCCCTATGATATCGACACTGCCTTGAACGCTTGGGGCTGGCGCGCGGCGCCGTTCGCCACACGCGATGGACGCGGGCTTGAGGAATTTGCCACGGCACCAAGGGCCGAGGCGGGGCGCAACTGGTCGGCCTATCTGGTGGCCAACGGGCGCAAAGGGCGCGGCGACGGCGGCGGGTTCTACGGCATCGGTGAGAACGGCAGCCTTGTGCCGGATAAAGCGGTGCTTGACCTGATCAATGCGACACGCGTTCCCAAGAAAAAGATGCCGGACGACGAGATCGTGGAAACGATTTTGGCGGCGATGGCGAATGAAACGATGCGGATGCTGGAAAACAAAATGGTGTCGCATCCGTTGATCGTCGACACTGCGATGATCAAGGGGCAGTCGTTTCCCAGATGGCGCGGCGGGCCAATGGTTGCCGCAGATCTGATCGGTCTATTCCGCCTGAAGCGGCGTCTTGATGTGCTGGATCATCCTGACACGGCGTTTTTTGAACCGCGCAACGGTTGGCAGAACCTGATCAAGAATGGTCGGAATTTCAACGATCTAAACTAGACCGTTTTAGCCAAGAAAAATGCCCACGATCACCATCATCAGGCCGATCACGGACAGAAACAGCGCGCCAAGGTTCAGGGGCACAACCTTTTGAATGGCAGCGCGCAACTCTTCGTCGGTTTGGCTGGCTTTCTTGGCTTTGGCGACTTTCAGGATGCACCAGACCAGACCGACAAGCCCGACCACGGAAACGACAGTGCCTGCCCAAATCAACATGTCCATTTGGTATCCCCTGAATTTGTTGTGCGCCGTAGGCGGTAATTGATCACAACCGCGCTCGCAACCCCTTGATGGTCGGGGCGGGCTTGGGTATCCCAACATCTGATCGGCAGGAGACAGCTATGAACGACGAAACATCATCGAACAGTTACGGCGTTGCCGCAGGCGAATTGCGCCAGTTCATCGAGCGTTACGAACGCCTCGAGAGCGAGAAAAAAGACATTGCCGATGCCCAGAAAGAGGTGATGGCCGAGGCGAAAGGCCGTGGCTATGACACCAAGGTCATGCGCAAGGTCATCGCGCTGCGCAAGCGCGACGCCAACGACATCGCCGAAGAAGAGGCGGTACTGGACATGTACAAAGCCGCTTTGGGCATGGCCTGATTTTATAGGCCTTCTGAACGCTTAAGACAGCCGCGCGCTTTCGTCATCGAGAGTGCGCGGTTTGTGTTTGGCCCCTTGCAATGCTGCGGCCTCATCGACGCCGTCCAAAGCAGCGGTGGCAACGGCGGACAAACTGAAGGTCGGGACCGTTGCAATCCCCTTCAATGCGGCACGTCCCAAGGCGTGAACGGCCAGATAGATGGATTGCGCGCCGACAACGCCCGCGCCATCGGCCGGAATGCCGGTCGAAATTGCCTCGCAGGCGGTGACATCTTTCGAAATGTAGGACCGGCATATCATCGGACGTGCATCGTAGATGCGGCACATGCGCGTTTCGGGATCAAGTGACGGGCAGGCACGGGGATGCCAGGCGCGGCCATCAGACCCCTTGGGAAGCTGCGATAGCGCGGCATGTACATTGCGCGCCTCGGCCTCGGTGATGACTCCACCGTCTTCTCCCGCCAGAATACAGCAAAACGCACAGCCCGACGCGCAGGCAATGTCGCCAAACGGGCCGTCAGGTTTTTCCGCCGCTGCCGCCAGATCGGCCCCGCCAATGCGCAACGCTGGAAGCCCCTGCTGGATTTGTCGCGCCAGTTCCTGAACAGGAATGTTCTGCGCCTGCGCGTGATCCAGATAGACCAGCAGCAGATTGCGCGCGCGGTCCACTGTCGCAGACACCGTGCTTTTCAAACGCGCTTTTTCCAGCCGTTTGCGCAGCGTTGCATAGTCAACGGCCTTGGCTTTGCTCATGTGGTGATCACTGTGACACCGGGAACGCGTTCTATTTCCCACATGTCGTCATCATAGGTTTCGGTCAGTGTGTCGACCATCGCTTCGTTCCAGCCCGGAATGTCGAGTTCTTCTTCGATCTCGTCCTCGATGGCGTATTTGTCGAGAAACGCCACCATGACACGGCGTTTTTGCCGTTCGTTGATGGTCGGGTGCTGCGCCAGATACGAGCGGAAGCGCTTCATCCCTTCAACAGACATGATTTGCGACAGAAGATCGAACGAGCCCGCGATCTTCTGGGTGATTTCGATCCCCGCCATTTCGCGCATGATCTGACCCCAAATCAGGGGCGTATCTTCGTTGAACCAAACCGTCAGAGAGACGTCGGGATGTGCGTTGCGCAGGCGTTTCAGGAAATCCGACCAAAGAAAATCGCGCGGGTCCAAGCCGCCCATAAAGTCTTCGAAACTAGGCTGCGGCACGTCGTTGAACATCGCGGGCAACCACGTCGCTGGGTTGCGCAGCCCGATGAACAACTCGATCTCGTCGCCTTTGAACAGCGACTTCAGCGCGCCAATGCGTTCTTCGGCTTTGCGATAGGGGATGCCCCCCTGCATGGAAATTTTGGGTACGCCAAAGATGTGCTGATGGCTTAGAAGGATGCGGCTGACGTGTTCCGGATCGTCTGTCAGCAATTCATCCAGCATGATTTCGCGGGCATCAGGGGCGGGTGCCGCATTGGTCAGCGAATGGGCGGCTTCGCCCAACAAAGTTTTGTAGCGCGCAGGCCCTGGAACGGCGACGCCGTGCTCTCTGAATGACGGCGCATTGCGCTGCAATCCCTTCAGAAGACGGCCTTCGTCGGTAAAGTGCACTCCGGTGTGTAAGATTACCTGCATGCGGGGGTCTTTTTGTTGCCTGTTGCTTGGACTATAAACGCTTTTGCTGGCAGTCAAACAGCTTTCCGCCAAGAACGGCCGCACTTAGGTATAGGCGAAACAGACCAGAACTATGGCAGTGACAGACATCCAAGCCGGCACACACGCTAAAAAACGCGAATGGCTGAACCCGTGGTCCATCGGGGCCATGATTATTGCGGCAATCGTTCTGTTGCCGATCCTGAGCGTCGTGTTTCTGGCGATGTTTCCCAAGGAAAACATCTGGCCGCATCTGATTTCGACAACATTGCCCCGCTATCTGACAACGACAGGCGTGTTGATGTCTGGCGTGGGGTTGATGACGGCCTGCATGGGCACGGGTGCCGCATGGATGGTGACCCGCTACGAGTTTCCCCTACGCAAGTGGTTGCAATGGCTGCTTCTTTTGCCCTTGGCGATCCCCGCCTATGTGGGGGCTTACGCGCTGGTGGATCTTCTGGAATATGCCGGACCGGTGCAAAGCGCGCTGCGGGCCGTGTTCGGCTGGCAATCGGCCCGCGATTACTGGTTCCCTGAAATAAGGTCGATGGGTGCGGCTATTCTTGTGTTGTCGGCCTCGCTTTATCCCTATGTTTACCTGCTGACACGTGCGGCATTCCGCGAACAATCCGGCAGCGCCGAGGAAGTCGCGCGCAGCCTTGGGGCAGGGCCGTTCAAACGGTTCCTGCGTGTTGGCCTGCCATTGGCGCGTCCTGCCATCGCGGCAGGTGTCGCCGTAGTGATGATGGAAACGGTCAATGATTTCGGCACGGTGGACTATTTCGCGGTTCAGACGCTGACCACCGGCATCTTCTCGGTCTGGCTGCAGTCGGGCAACGCTGGCGGGGCCGCGCAGATTGCGTGTGTTGTGCTTGCTTTGATCGTGATCCTTGTGACGCTGGAACGGTATTCGCGTCGCAAGATGCGCTTCTTTAACCTGTCGACCCGCCATCGACCGCCCGAGCATGTGAAACTGCACGGGTTTGCGGCGGTGTTTGCCACCGTCGCCTGTACTATCCCGTTCCTGATGGGCTTTGTGCTGCCTGCAGGTGTCATTCTGAAACACGCCTTGGCCAACGCCGAGGAATGGGCCGACCCCAAGCTATTCAGCGCGACGGCCAATACGCTTACAGTGGGCGGCATTGCCGCCGTGCTGACGGTTCTGGGCGGCGTGTTCATGGTTTACGGCGTGCGCATCAGCCGCCGCACCTTGCCCCGCCTTTTGATGCCAGTGACCAGCATTGGATACGCCGCACCGGGCGCGGTTCTGGGTGTGGGCATTCTGATCCCGCTGGCAGTGCTAGATCATGGGTTGGCGGATTTGGTTGAAAACACCACTGGTATCGACATTGGCCTGATCCTGACCGGATCGGCCTTTGCGTTGGTTCTGGCCTACACAGTGCGCTTCTTTGCGATCGCACAAGGTGCGGCAGACGCAGCAATGGGGCGGGTTTCACCGAACCTGTCGCTGGCCGCACGGTCCTTGGGTAAAGATCAAGGCCAGACCCTGCGCTTGGTCTATTTCCCGATGATGCGCGCCTCGATCGCGTCGGCGCTGCTGCTGGTGTTCGTGGACAGCGTTAAGGAACTGCCCGCGACCTTGCTTCTGCGCCCGTTCAACTATGACACGCTTGCGACGCGCGTGCATGAGCAGGCCAGCCTTGAAAACCTTGGTGGCGCGGCCCCGGCTGCGGTTCTGGTGATTTTGGTCGGGTTGTTTGCTGTGGCGCTTTTGGCGCGGGCGAACCGCTAGGGGTTAGCGCACCACCATTTCGTCAGCGCGGATCAGGCCCAGCACGTCGCGGGCCTGTTCATCCAGCAGATCCAGATCAAGATAGTCGTCCGACAACCGCTGCGTCAGGTTTTCCATGCTGGACACTTCGGCGTTCAATGCTGCCAGTTCCTGTTCCAGCTTCTGCGCATCCACTTCGATTTCCGCACGACGGAACAGGCCGTAGTCCCCTTGGACCGCGGCAAACGTGAAGTACGCGCCAATGCTGATTGCGCCTGCAAAATAGACAAGCGCCCCAAGCGCGGGGCGGTTTTTGGAGTAGGTCATGCTCTGCCTCATTGCGCCTTTTGCGGCGCTTTGGCGTGAGTATGCCAAAAAAAAGCAGGGATGTGAATCCCCGCCGTTCAAATTCGATTCGTTTGGATTAACCCAGTGCCGCAACACCCGGCAAAACCTTGCCTTCCATCCATTCAAGGAAGGCACCGCCAGCGGTCGAGATATAGGTGAAATCCTTGGCTGCATCGGCCTTGTTCAGGGCCGCAACCGTGTCACCGCCACCTGCGACAGACACCAGTTTGCCAGCGCGCGACAGGGCCGCCGCATGGGCCGCTGCTGCGTTTGTGGCTGTGTCGAAGGGCGCGATTTCAAAGGCACCCAGCGGACCGTTCCAGATCAGCGTTTTGGCGTTGTCCAAAGCGGCTGTGATCTTGGCCACGGCATCGGGGCCCGCATCAAGGATCATCGCATCGGCGGGGCAGGCGTCATTGGCGACGGTTTCGTTGTCTGCGCCTGCTTTGAATTCACGCGCGACAACGACATCACTGGGCAACAGGATTTCACAGTTCAGGCCGCTGGCCTTTTCCATGATCTCTTTCGCGGTGCCGGTCATGTCGTGTTCGCACAGCGACTTGCCCACATCGATGCCTTTGGCCGCAAGGAACGTGTTCGCCATGCCGCCGCAGATCACCAGCACGTCGACCTTTTCGATCAGGTTCGACAGCAGATCCAGCTTGGTCGACACTTTCGCGCCGCCCACAACGGCGACAACGGGGCGTTCAGGGGCACCAAGGGCCGCTTCCAACGCCGACAGTTCGGCCTGCATCAGGCGACCTGCGCAAGCGGGCAGCAGTTTGGCCAGACCTTCGGTCGAGGCGTGGGCGCGGTGTGCGGCCGAGAACGCATCGTTGCAATACACATCGCCAAGTGCCGCCATTTCCTTGGCCAACTCGGGATCATTCTTTTCCTCGCCTGCGTGGAAGCGGGTGTTTTCCAGCAGAACAACCTGACCGGCCTGCGCGGCGGCAATCGCGGCTTCGGCCGCAGGGCCACGGCTATCGGCGACAAAGATCACGTCTTTGCCGATCGCCTTTTCCAGAGCGGGCACCAGTTGCTGCAGGCTCATTTCGGGAACAACTTTGCCTTTGGGGCGGCCAAAGTGGGCCAGAAGGACAGGAACGCCACCATTTCCGATGATGTCCTGAACCGTGGGAACAATCCGTTCGATCCGTGTGGCGTCCGTCACGCGCCCGTCCTCGACCGGTACGTTGATGTCCACGCGCGTCAGAACGCGCTTCCCGTCAAGGTCCATATCGTCGAGTGTTTTCCAGGCCATGTCGATCTCCTCAGATTTGTCGCAGGTTTGGCGGTTTGGTCCCCGAAGGTCAATGCGCCTCACTTGTGAAGACCGCGTGACAGGGCTACGTAGGGAAGAAATTTGCCAAGGGAGCAAGACATGGCCGACTACAAGGACCCCGAAAACACAATCCTGATGGAGCTGAAAGACGGCACCGTCGTTATCGAACTTCTGCCCGACGTTGCGCCGGAGCACAGCGCGCGCATGAAAGAACTGGCGCGTTCCGGTCAGTACGACAACGTGGCCTTCCACCGCGTGATCGACGGTTTCATGGCGCAGACAGGCGACGTGGCCAACGGCAACATGGAAAAGGATTTCAACTTGCGTTTGGCGGGTACAGGGGGGTCCGATCTGCCGAACCTGCCTGCTGAATTCTCGAAACTGCCGCATGACCGTGGCACGTTGGGTGCGGCGCGTAGCCAGAACCCGAACTCGGCAAACTCGCAGTTCTTCATCAACTTCAAGGACAACCACTTCCTGAACGGTCAGTATACCGTTTACGGTCGCGTAGTGTCCGGCATGGAGCACGTCGACGCCATCACACGTGGCGAGCCGCCTGCATCCCCCGACCGCATGATCAGCGTCAAGGTTGCTGCAGATGTATAAGCTGGCAGCTCTTCTGAGCCTTCTGGCGGTACCTGCGGGTGCCACAGGGCTTGAGATTGACGTCACAGGCGAAGCCAACGGCACAATCGTTATCGACCTGTTCGAGGACGTCGCGCCGAACCACGTTGAGCAGATCACTGCGCTGGCATCCGAGGGTGCCTACAATGATGTGGTCTTTCACCGTGTGATTGACGGCTTCATGGCGCAAACAGGCGACGTCGAATTCGGTAAGCCGGGCATGGACATGCGCATGGCGGGTACTGGCGGATCAAACCGCCCCGATCTTCAGGCAGAGTTTTCTGACCTGAACTTCGAACGTGGCGTGATCGGCATGGCCCGCGCGCGCAGCCCGCATTCGGCGAACTCGCAGTTCTTCATCATGTTCGCACCTGCGCCGCACTTGAACGGCCAGTATACCATCGTTGGTCAGGTGACCGAGGGCATGGATGTGGTCGATGCGATCAAAAAGGGCGCTGGCCCGAACGGTGCTGTGATCGGTGAACCCGATCGCATGTCCGCGGTCCGTGTCACAGAATAAGCCTTCGTTAAATCGAAGCTGGAAAGGGCGGGAGTTTTCCCGCCCTTTTTGTTTGGCCATTGATCACCGTCGCTTCAACTTTCTGTAGGTCTACTTGAGCGAATCCATCGCTGTGCAATGCTTAAGGCAGCTTTGCGCAGGAGGACGCAGGATGCGGTGGGTATTTGTCTGGCTTTTGTGGTGCGGCGCGGCCTTGGCCGATCCGTCATTCTGGAAACACGAATGGCCTGACACGGATTTCGGCAAAACCAGCGTCAGTAGTTGGGCCAATATCCTGTCAGGCGGGCCGGGCAAGGATGGCATTCCTGCACTGGATGATCCGCAGTGGGTGGACGTGAACCAGAAACAGGGGCTGGAACCGCGCGAACCGGTGATCACGCTGGCACCCGATGGCGCGCGCGCCCGTGCCTATCCCCTGCGCTATCTGATGTGGCATGAGATCGTAAATGACAGCGTCGGTGGCGTGTCTGTGGCCGTCACCTATTGCCCGCTTTGCAACTCTGCCATCGTGTTCGACCGTCGCGTCGCTGGGCAGGTTCTGAGCTTTGGCGTCACGGGCAAGCTGCGCAACTCGGACATGATCATGTACGACCGCGAAACGCAAAGCTGGTGGCAGCAGGCCTTGGGGCAGGGGATTGTTGGTGATCTCACCGGCACCACGCTGAACACGTTGCCTAGTTGGATGGAAAGCTGGGAGGCGTTTCAAGCCGCGCATCCCGATGGGTTGGTGATGGCCGAGCCCGCCTTCCCCCGATCCTACGGCACCAACCCATATCGCCGCTATGACACGTCACAGCGTCCGTTCCTGTATTCGGGCGATCCGCCGCCACATGGCATCCCTGCGTTGGAACGCGTGGTTAGGGTGGGCGACAGGGCTTGGCCGATGTCACGATTGGCGAAAGAGGGCAAGATCACCGAGGCTGGCATCACACTGATCTGGGCAGACACGCAAGCCTCGGCCCTAGACACAGATGCGATCGGCAGTGGCCGCGACGTCGGCGCGATCCGTGTCAAAAATGAAAAAGGCAAAGACATTGCACATGACGTGCTGTTTGCCTTTGCCTTTCATGCATTCTGGCCCAAAGGCCAGTGGATGCTGGATTAAGACAGCTTGACCAATGCGTGGCGCTTTTTACCCGCGCTCAGCTTGACAGGCGAAGACAGAGCCGCTGCGTCCAGCATCAGGCCCGCGTTGGTCAGCGGTTCGTCGTCGATCTTGGCGCCGTTTTCCGCGATCAGACGCTTGGCGTCTTTGCCGGATTTAGCCAGACCGGATTTGACCAGCACCTGAACGATGGAAATGCCATCGCCCAGTTCGTCCGCAGTCAGTTCCAGCGTCGGCAGGTCATCACCAACACCGCCTTTTTCAAACACTTCGCGCGCGGTGGCTTCGGCAGCAGCAGCGGCCTCGGCACCGTGACAAAGCGTTGTGACCTCATTCGCAAGCACGATCTTGGCGTCGTTGATCTCGGATCCTGCCAGCGCGCCAAGGCGTTCGCATTCGTCCAGAGGAAGCTCTGTATAAAGCTTCAGGAAACGGCCAACATCGGCGTCGGTCGTGTTCCGCCAGAACTGCCAGAATTCATAGGGCGAGCGCATATCGGCGTTCAGCCAAACCGCGCCGTCCTGCGATTTGCCCATCTTTTTGCCGTCAGAGGTGGTCAGCAGCGGCGACGTCAGGCCGAAAATCTGCTGATCGATCACGCGGCGCGTCAGGTCGATCCCGTTAACGATGTTGCCCCACTGGTCCGACCCGCCGAACTGCACCAGACAGCCGTAGCGACGGTTCAGTTCAAGGAAGTCATAGGCCTGAAGGATCATGTAGTTGAATTCAAGGAACGACAGCGACTGTTCGCGGTCCAGACGGGACTTCACCGATTCAAACGACAGCATACGGTTGACGCTGAAATGCCGCCCGATGTCCCGCAGGAACTCGAGGTAGTTCAGATCGTCCAGCCATTCCGCGTTGTTCAGCATCAACGCGCCTGTGGGGCCGTCGTCGTAGCTGATGTATTTCGCAAACACTTGCTTGATGCCATCGATGTTGCTGTCGATCTGTTCAGGCGTCAGAAGCGGGCGCTCATCTGCGCGGAAGGACGGATCGCCGACCTTGGTCGTGCCACCGCCCATGAGCGTGATCGGCTTGTGGCCGGTCTTTTGCAGCCAGCGCAGCATCATGATCTGGATCAGGCTGCCCACGTGGAGTGATTTGGCTGTGGCGTCAAAACCGATATAACCCGGCACCACCCCAGCAACCAAAGCGTCATCAAGGCCTTGATAATCCGTGCAATCGGCCAGAAAGCCGCGTTCCATCATGACGCGCATGAAGTCGGATTTGGGATGGTAGGTCATCGTATTTCCCCGTTATAGTTCGCAGCATCGTATAAGACCGGGGCGCGCTAAGGTGAAGGGTAAGTTGCAACAAGAACCGATATGGGCTTTGGGGGCCATGTCGGGCACCTCTTTGGACGGTGTCGATGCGGCGATGATCCTGACAGACGGGGATCAGATTATCGAATTCGGCGATGCCGATTATCGCGCTTACAGCGACGCGGAACGGCAAGTTCTGAAAGATGCGCTGGGCAAGTGGCCCGAGGACGACACCCAAGCTGCGCTGGACGTGATCCAGACCGCGCACACCGAGGTTCTGGCCGGTTTTGACGGCGCCCAGATCGTGGGGTTTCATGGCCAGACGCTGGCCCATGATCCGCGTGGGCGTGGGACGCATCAGATCGGTGACGGCGCCGCTTTGGCCGAGGCGCTGGGCGTTACAACGGTTTGGGATTTTCGCTCAACTGACGTGGAGCTTGGCGGCGAAGGCGCGCCACTGGCCCCGTATTTCCACTTTGCCTGCGCAAAATGGATCAAGGCCACTGCGCCAGTCGCATTTCTGAACCTTGGTGGCGTGGGCAACCTGACGTGGGTTGATCCGAGTCTCCCGAAACCGGATGCCGAAGGGGCCTGTCTGGCCTTTGATACCGGCCCCGCAAACGCACCGATTAATGATCTGATGATGGAGCGCTGCGGATTGCCCTACGACAAAGACGGCGCGTTGGCCTCCAAAGGTAAGGTTGTCGATGGGGCGCTAGAGCTGTTTCTTGAGGAACCCTATTTCCGCCGCATGCCGCCCAAGTCCTTGGACCGCGATGATTTCGGTCTGATGCTGGATCTGGTCCGCGAGTTGGATGATGGGGATGCCGCCGCGACCATGACCGCCATGTCTGCCGCCGCTGTGATGCAGGCGATGGAACATTGCCCGACTGTGCCAGAGCGTTTGCTCGTCACCGGCGGCGGGCGGCATAACCCTGTGATGATGGCAATGCTTCAGGCCGGTCTGGATTGCGATGTGCTGCCGGTCGAGGATGTGGACCTTAACGGTGATATGCTTGAGGCGCAGGCATTCGGCTATCTGGCCGTGCGTGTTTTGCGCGGGCTGCCAACATCCGGGCCATCGACCACAGGCGTGCGCGCCGCTGTCGGCGGCGGCAAGATCAGCAGGGTGTAACCGGCTGGATCAGCCGCCCGTGTGGCTCATATGGCGGGACACGCGGCCATCGACGGTTTGACGGGAATAGTCAAAGTCGTGGCCCTTGGGCTTCAGCTTAATCGCTGCGCGAATGGCTTCTTCCAACGGCGTGTTGTCGTTCGGGTGATTGCGCAGTGCCGCACGCAGATCGGCGTTGTCCTCTTGCCCAAGGCACATGAACAGCTCGCCGGTGCAGGTCAGACGCACGCGGTTGCAACTTTCGCAGAAGTTGTGTGTCAGCGGCGTGATAAAGCCGATCTTCTGACCGGTTTCTTCCAGCCGCACATAGCGGGCCGGGCCGCCCGTGCGTTCGGCAAGATCGGTCAGCGTATAGTTTTCGCCCAGACGCGCACGTAGATCGTCCAGTTTCCAGTATTGGCCCAGACGGTCTTCGTTGCCGATGTCACCCATTGGCATGACCTCGATCCATGTTAGGTCCATGTCGCGGCTGGCACACCATTCGGTCAGGGTGAACAGCTCGTCTTCGTTGAAGCCCTTCAGCGCAACGGTGTTGATCTTGATCCGCAGCCCTGCCTTTTGCGCGGCATCAATGCCTTTCAGCACCTGATCCAGTTTGCCCCAGCGGGTGATGTCGGCGAATTTCTTGTCGTCCAGCGTATCCAGCGAAACGTTTACGCGGCGGACACCGGCGGAATAAAGATCATCTGCGAATTTCGCCAACTGCGATCCGTTTGTGGTCAGTGTCAGTTCCTTTAGTGCACCTGATTCTAGGTGCCGCGTCATGTTGTGGAAGAACGACATGATGTTGCGACGCACCAAGGGTTCGCCACCCGTGATGCGTAGCTTCTCGACCCCGAGATTGACGAAGGTCGAACACATACGGTCCAGTTCTTCTAGCGTCAGAAGCTCTTTCTTAGGCAGAAACTGCATGTTTTCGGACATGCAGTACACACAGCGGAAGTCACACCTGTCGGTCACAGAGACACGCAGATAGCTGATCGGGCGATGAAATGGATCGACGAGTGGCGTTATCATGCCGATCAACCTAGTAATTCCTGCAAGCTCGGGCAAGTATTGCTGCAAACCTGATCACAGGACAAAGGTCTTATCATGCGTAACACTTTCGTTTGTTTGCTTCTGGCGCTTCCCATTGTTGGATGTGGCACTGGCCCGTTCCAAGTCAAACCGCCACTGGAAAACACCGAAGCGGCTCAGCCTGCTGTCGCGGTCGAACCTTCGGAGGAAACCGTGGAAGAAGTGCGGTCTGCTGTACGCCCGCCGCAAAATGCGCGTACGGTCGAAGAGTTCGACACAACCACCGCCGAAGAACGTGTCGAGGCCGCCGCCCCAGCGACCGGCGGACGTTCTTTGGGTACAACGATCGCATCTCTCGGGGACCCCACCAAGGCAGGCTTCTGGCTGGAAACGCCTTTGGTGGATGCCCCCGCAAAGGGACGTGTTGTGTTTCCGGGCTCCGGTAAGTCCGCTCAGGTCGATCTAATTCCGATTGACGCGCCTGATGGTGCTGGCAGCCGGATTTCGCTCGCGGCAATGCGCCTGATCGAAGCGCCGCTGACCGATTTGCCGACCATCGAGGTCTATATCGAAGGGTAATCAGGGCAGGTGGCGCGCGGCCTCTTTGCGGGCAAAAGGTTTAAGCGCGCCGCCATGTTCCGCCAGCCAATCGTGCACCTGTTCCGGTGCATGGCGTGACAGATCACGCAGCCACCATGCGATAGCCTTCTGAACGAACCATTCCGGATCACCGGCAAGGTCAACGGCCCAGCCAAGAATGCGCTCTCGTGCGGCCAATTCGATCTCGCTCGGGTGGCGGGATTTTCCGAAGGGCAGGGTAAAGACGAACGCCGCGCGGCGCGTCCACATGTGATCGCTTGTCGTCCAGCCCTCGACCTCGTCCAACCGTTCCGGATGGGCGGTCAAGCGCCTTCCGCCTGCCGATGCCACATGATCGGCAATTGCCCAGGAATCGAAATCAGGCACCCAACTGGTGATTAGTCCCCAAACCTGCCTATCATCCTTGATCCGCGCTTGCGTCAGCAGTTTGGCAGCCGTGACCCGAGCTTCGAAAATATCACTCGCCCACAAATCCTCGGCCAACGCCACTCGTGCATCGAGGGGCAATCCGCGCCGCCAAATCGTGGACAAGTCATTCAGAACCGGATTGGGCACGCCAAGGTAGGGGCGATCCACTTTGTGATAAGCGGCCATCTCCTCAGTGCGCCCTTCGACAACGTGTTCACGAAGCGCGTTGATCGCATCTTCTGCGTTCTCAGGAAGGGACACGTTTTCAAGATCGTTCATGGCTTGCAGCGCGCCTTTGATGGCTGACCCAGTTGTGTGCAAGCTCATTGAAGTTCTTGAACAGCCAGAGCTTGTGCAAAGCATATTTAGAAACAAAAAGGGAGGATGAACATCCCCCCTTAACAGCTTGATTGAAATTTGGTTGGGGCACCTAGCAGCCCTTGGCATCCATCGCGTCCTGTATTGCGATAAGTTTTCCCTTTGCTTCGCCGTATTCTTTTTGCTCTTCAGAATTTCCGTCCATCATGAGCAGTGCGGGGGCGAATAGAAACCAAGCAACAAACTCCGCTGTTTTGTCATCACGATAAGATTTCTCAATTGCTGCAGTCATGTCGGCAAGTTCTCGCTCCGCTTCCCGTTCCTCGGTACTTAAAGCCTTGCAAGACATGCGCTCGTATTTGCCCGTTGGTACGAATGCAGCGTTAACTTCATCTGCCGTCTTGGCGTTCGAACACGCCGTTAGAGCAAGTGTGCTTGCACACGAAAGTAATAGAAAAATTCTCATTAATGCGTCCTGGTTTGGTTTGCTTATCGTTGAGCGGCCATAAGTTTCGGGCCAATGCGTTTTATGAATCAGAATTTGGGTTCAGTTAGTTTGATCTTTGGGAAAATTCCTTGCGTGGCTCCAGTTTCTGAATGACTTACACTCGCCTCTAGGTGGCATATTTACCTGTCACTGAACAGAGCGCAACTACTGGAGGCGTCTTGTCGAAGGCCCGCGTTGGGAAACGGGCCCACGAAGAAGTAAAAGCCGACTGCCTGTTGAGTGGTGTGATATAGGATAGCTGATCTTTTTTGTAATTATTCAACCGTCACGGATTTTGCGAGGTTGCGCGGTTGGTCCACATCGGTGCCTTTGGCTACCGCCGCGTGATAGGCGATCAGCTGGGCGGGCAAGGAGTACAGAAGCGGGGCGACCACTTCTTCGACCTCGGGCAGAATGATGGTTTTCCACGTGTCGCTTCCGGCCTTTTGTGCGCCTGCGGCATCGGTCACAAGAACCACCTTGCCACCGCGCGCCATGACCTCTTGCATGTTCGATACGGTTTTATCGAACAGTGAATCCCGTGGGGCAAAGACGATGACTGGGACAGATTTGTCGATCAGCGCGATGGGGCCGTGTTTAAGTTCGCCCGATGCATAAGCTTCGGCGTGTATGTAGCTGATTTCTTTAAGCTTAAGTGCGCCTTCAAGCGCGAGCGGATACATTAGTCCACGACCCAAAAACAGCACGTCACGGGCTTCGGCGATTTGGGCCGATGCTGCTTCAATTACGCTGTCACGGTCCAGCGCGACGTTGAAAATACCGGGCAATGCGCGCATCGTTTCCAGCAGCTTTGCGCGTGCCTTCTGATCAAGCTCGCCCTTGTCTGTTGCCGCTTTGATCGCCAGCAAAAGAAGAACGTTCAGCTGGCATGTGAAGGCCTTGGTCGAGGCAACACCAACTTCAACGCCCGCATGGATCGGCAGCGCCACATCGCTTTCCCGCGCGATCGAGCTTTCGGCAACGTTGACAACAGACAGGATGCGATCCGCTTTGCCCGCGCAGTAGCGCAGTGCCGCAAGGGTGTCTGCGGTTTCGCCGGACTGGCTGACGAAGATCGCTGTGGTGCCTTTGGCGATGGGCGGCTCGCGGTAGCGGAACTCGGATGCGATATCGACCTCAACCGGAATGCGGGCCAGTTTTTCAAGCCAGTACTTGGCGGTCAGGCAGGCGTAGAACGCCGTGCCGCACGCGACCAGAGTGATACCTGTTGTGTCTGTAAAATCCAGATCTGCGATGGGGCCAGTGATCGCATCCTGATCGATATACCGGTTCAGGGCGTCGGCCAGAACAGCGGGCTGTTCGGCGATTTCCTTAGCCATGAAGTGTTTGTAGCCGGATTTGTCGATGCGTGTCGCGTCGACCTGAATGGTACGCAGTTCGCGGTTCACCAACGTGCCAGCTTCGTTGTAAATATCAACGCCTTGGCGGGTCAGGATCGCGCGGTCGCCTTCCTCAAGATAGGTGATGCGATTGGTCATCGGGGCCAGCGCGATGGCGTCGGAGCCCACAAACATTTCGCCGTCGCCGTGCCCGATGGCCAGCGGGCTGCCTTTGCGTGCCGCAACCATCAGATCGTCTTCGCCTTCGAACAGGAAAGCGAGGGCAAAGGCACCTTCCAGACGCGACAGCGTTTTTTCGGCCGCCTGAACGTGATTCATGCCTTGTTTGATGTAGTGCTCGGTCAGCAGGGCAACGGTTTCTGTGTCCGTTTCGGTCACAAACTGGCAGCCATGCTGGGCCAGCTCTTCGCGCAGTTCACGGTAGTTTTCGATGATACCGTTGTGAACAACGGCCACAGGGCCTGCGCGGTGGGGGTGTGCGTTCTTGGTCGAAGGCGCGCCATGGGTCGCCCAACGTGTGTGGCCAATGCCGGACTTGCCTGCCAGCGGTTCATGAACCAGCAAATCGGACAGGTTGACCAGTTTGCCGACAGCGCGACGGCGATCCAGAGTTCCGCCGTTCACGGTGGCGATACCAGCACTGTCGTAGCCGCGATATTCAAGTCGGCGAAGCGCTTCTACCAGAATAGGCGCAACTTCATGGTTCCCGAGAACCCCCACAATTCCACACATTATGACTTATCCTTTTGGGATTTAGCCTTCTTGGCCTTTAAAATATCGAACATTTTGGTCGCGCGGCCCTCTTTGTTGTCCTGAGGAGCCCGCGCCAGCGCCATTGCGCCGTCCGGAACGTTTTTGGTGATCACCGAACCGCTACCGGTCAGGGCACCAACGCCGATTTTAACGGGGGCCACCAACATGGTGTTCGACCCGATGAACGCGCCTGCGCCGATTTCGGTTTTATGCTTGAAGAAACCATCGTAGTTGCAGGTGATCGTACCTGCTCCGATGTTCGATCCTGCACCAACATGGGCGTCACCGATGTAGGACAGGTGATTTACCTTCGCGCCTTCATCGATCTGGGCGTTCTTGACCTCGACGAAGTTGCCGATGCGCACATCCTCGGCCAGTTCCGCGCCGGGGCGCAGGCGGGCATAGGGGCCGACCACGGACCCGCGGGATACATGGCACCCTTCCAGATGCGAAAATGCGCGGATTTGTGCATTGCTTTCGATGGTCACGCCGGGACCGCAGACAACATTCGGCTCGATCTCGGCATCGCGGCCAATCACCGTGTCGAACGACAGATAGACCGTGTCAGGGGCCTGCATGTAAACGCCATCCTCGATCAGATCGGCGCGGGCTTTGGTTTGGAAAATCTTTTCAGCGACAGCCAGTTCAGCGCGCGAGTTGATGCCCAGCGTTTCGGCCTCATCGCAGGTTACGGCGGTGGCCGACATGCCTTTGTCGCGGGCGATTCCGACGATATCAGGCAGATAGTATTCGCCGGACGCGTTGTCGTTGTTCACCTGATCAAGCAGGTCAAACAGCATCGGAGCGGACGCGCAGAGAACGCCGGAATTGCACAGGGTAATCGCGCGTTCTTCGTCGCTGGCGTCTTTGAATTCGACGATCCGAAGAAGCGTATCTCCTTCGGTGACAAGACGACCGTATTTGGCCGGATCAGCTGCGTTAAAGCCCAGCACAACCACGTCATGCTTGGCGCGCGCTTCGGCCATGCGTTCCAATGTGTCCTGACTGATGAAGGGGGTATCGCCGAACATAACGATCGCATCGCCTTCGAAGCCGGCCAGCGCGTCGCGCGCCTGCATGGCCGCGTGGCCGGTGCCAAGCTGCTCTTCCTGCAGGACGATAGTCGCCTCGGGATCATAATCTTGCGCGGCCTTGGTCACCAGATCGGCGCCATGGCCAGCCACCACCACCACTTTTTCCGGCTCGAGGCTGTTGCCCGCCTTCATGACATGGGCCAGCATCGGCGCGCCTGCGATCTTGTGCAGTACCTTGGGAAGGTCCGATTCCATGCGTGTGCCTTTGCCGGCCGCAAGGATGATCAGAGCAATATTCATCAGATAAACTCTTTGTCTTTAGGTCGCGGTCGTTTTAACCGTTTCAGCCATGGGGACAAGTCGTGTCAGCTCACGGAAAGTGACAGGCTGTGACATATGGAGAATGCGGAATGCGAACGGTGATTTTCGATCTGGACGGCACTTTGGCCGACACAAGTGCAGACCTGATTGCAGCTGCCAATCACTGTTTCATCGAAATGGGCGTTGGTCCGCAACTGGACGCGGTGGGCGATGCTGAAACCGCGTTCCACGGAGCACGCGCAATGCTGCGTTTGGGTCTTTCGCGTATGGGCGATGTGGACGAGGCCGTGATTGACAGGTGGTACCCCGTGCTTCTGGACGCGTATGACGACAATATCTCGGTTCACACATCGCTTTATCCGGGGGCGATCGAAGCGGTGGAATCGTTGAAATCTGACGGGTTTGCGGTGGGTATCTGCACGAATAAACCGTCAGGCTTGGCTGAGAAGTTGCTGAACGACCTGAAAATACGCGATATTTTCGGATCGATGATCGGAGCTGACACCCTGCCGGTGCGCAAACCCGACCCGCGTCCGTTCTTTGCGGCGGTTGACGGCGTGGGCGGCAATCGCGCGCAATCTTTGTTGGTCGGCGACACCAACACCGACCGTGAGACATCCCGCAACGCAGGGGTGCCCTCGGTGCTTGTTGCGTTCGGTCCGGCAGGCGATACGGTTGCCACGCTTAAGCCCGAAGCAATTATCGAACACTTTGATGAGCTTTTGGGCGTGTCACGCCGCCTTTTGGCTGATTGACGGACGCAGGCGCACGTCGCACCAATGGGTCATGGAAAAGCGTTTTAACGGAAACTTCACTCAACAAGAGCCGATCCCCGAAGAGGGGATAAATGCAGCCCTTGCTGTTTTGCGCTCTGGGCGTCTGCATCGCTACAATACGGTCGATGGCGAAGTCGGGGAAACCGCGCTGCTTGAGCAAGAATTCGCTGAGATGGTGGGGGCGAAGTACTGTCTGGCCGTCGCATCGGGCGGATATGCGATCGCAACGGCCTTGCGCGCAGTCGGCGTTCTAAGTGGTGATACGGTTCTGTCCAATGCTTTTACCCTTGCGCCTGTGCCAGGCGCGATTTTCAGTGTCGGGGCCGTGCCGATTTATGTGGGCGTGACGCAGGATCTGACCATTGATCTGGACGATCTGAAATCCAAGCTGCCACAGGCTCGCTTTCTGTTGCTCAGCCACATGCGCGGGCACATCTGCGATATGGACAGGTTGATGGACATGTGCCGAGAGGCCTCTGTCACCGTGATCGAGGATTGCGCCCATACGATGGGTGCGTCGTTCCGCGGCGTGCCGTCAGGACGTCACGGGGCCGTCGCTTGTTATTCGACGCAAACGTATAAGCACGCCAATTCAGGCGAGGGCGGGCTGCTGGTAAGCGATGATCCCGAAATCGCGGCGCGCGCAGTTCTGATGTCCGGCTCTTACATGATGCATGGGCGCCATATCGCGGCACCACTGCCCGAGGTGTTCGAGCGACTGAAGTATGTGACGCCCAACATCTCGGGTCGGATGGATAATCTGCGCGCTGCGATACTTCGCCCTCAGCTGCGTGATTTGCCTGAGCGGGTCGAGCGCTGGAATGTGCTTTATCGTGTGATGGAACACGCTTTGGCCAACGCACCACAGGTTGTGGTGCCTAAACGCCCGCAGGATGAAGCCTATGTCGGGTCGTCTTTTCAGTTTCTGCTTTCTGACTTTTCCTCGGATGCAATCTCAGGTTTTATAAAACGTTGTGAAAATCGCGGCGTTGAGTTAAAGTGGTTTGGAGAGCCGGAGCCAAAAGGTTTCACGTCGCGATACGACTCGTGGCAGTTTACATCCATCGAACGGATGCCTGAAACAGACGATGTTTTAAGGGGGCTCATCGATATGAGGCTTCCGCTCACGTTCTCTAAACGTGATTGTGAACTGATTGCGGAAATCATCTGCCAGGAATTGAATGCTGGGTAAAAAAACGCCTTTAGTTTCGCCGTTTTCAAATATTTAAAAGCGGGGAAACTCTGCAAAAGAAACGAAAGTGCCCCAAAAGGGTGCCATGTTGCCTGAGTTAAAATGGCGACCATTATGCTTTAAATAAATTTCACCTCTTGAAATTATTTAAAGTCATTATAACTATCTTACTAAACTCTTAATTTTGAAGCTCTGGCGTTTTTTTAACCTAATTTCCCTGCAGTCACTGGGTCGCTCGGGCGCTGGGCGAAACATAAATCTTCCCGTACTTGGCTGTTTACTGACCGACACGTATCAGTGCCGAGGAGTGAAGACATGGCCAAGATGCAAACATTTCCTGACGATGCAGTCGTCAAAAGTGCGCAAATCTCACGCGAGCAGATCCTGGAATTTGTCGTCGGAGGATTGTTCCAGGGTCTTGAAGAGATCGTCGGTTCGGTCGAGGCGAACGGGTATTTTACACTGGTGGGGAAATCCATCGGTGATAGGTTGTATAACATTTATCTAGACTCACTTGGAGTTGAAATGTTATCCAAAAAGCAATTGTTTTCAGTACTTCATTTGCTCAGCTCTCGTATGGAGAATGAATTGGCGGTCGCAAAGGACGGGTCCTTTTTTGAATTCAGCCGAACGTTTAAACCCATTGGTGGTGTCCAGATCGACAATCGGTATCTGGGCATGGTCGCATGCGGTTTGGTTGGTCATATGACTGCTCAGAGTGTGGGGCAGGCACGTGTGCTGTTGTGCACTGCTGATGATGAGGACACTGGCAAGGTCAGGATGCAGGTGTATCTGGATGATCTTGAAGGCGAGGGCCAGATTTTCTACAGGGATGACCCCGATGGATGATCTGCTTGCGGCCCTGATTTCGCTTTTGTCCAAGGATCCAAACCCAGTCTTTTTGATTGGCCCTGATGCGGAAGTGATTTTTAAGAACCCGGCTGCATCAGACTTGGAATTTGATTTTGAAGATTGGTTGAATGGCGAAGCGGCGCATAAGCCGCTGTCTGTCGCGCGGAGCGTTTCTGAGCCTATCCCCGTTGCCGTTCATATCGGCGATCAAAACCTTTCCACGCTAATGCACAGGATTTCACTATTTAACGGTCAGGTGGGCGTGCTCATTCGGTTCCGGCAGGATGCATCGGATTTACGTTTCCGCGCCCTGACCGAAAGTACCGAGAAATTGCAGCGCGAAATGGAAAAGCGCCGCGGAATTCAGGCGCGTCTTTCCCATGTCTTCAATAACGCCGGTGACGGTGTGCTTCTAGTGACGCCACAAGCTATCGTTGAAGAGGCAAATCCCGCATTCATCGCACTTGTCGACGCGAAAAGCGAAGAGATCGTCGGATGCCACATTCAGAAGTTGTTTGATTTTAACTCGGCGGTACCGGATTTCATTCGGCCAGACGGCAATCTACGCGTGTTCGGCAGAAAGTCTAAAAGTTTTGAGGCAGCCATAAACTCGGCTGATGGGCTGGTGCCGGTCGAGGTTGTCTATTGCCCGCCGACGGGTGACGTGGGTCTGTATGTTCTAACCGTTCGCGACCTGACACTGGGTAAACGCTATGCCGACGCGTTAGAGCGTTCCAAGCGCTTGCAAGAGGCCAGTGACCGGGCCAGTGCGGGCGAAAAGGAAAAGATCCGCTTTCTTGGGACGATGTCGCACGAACTGCGCACCCCGATGAACGGAATTTGCGCGGCGATTGAAATGCTGGCTGCCGATAAGACGTTGAGCGGTCCGCAGCAGCGCCTTGTCAAACTGGCGGCAAAGTCTTCGGACGTTGCGCTTCGTCAGATTAACAGCGTTTTGCATTTCCTTAAAGCCGAGGGATCCGCGCCTGCTGTCGCGGTGCGGGAATTCACTGTCGAGGCGTTGTTGGATGATGTCGTCGAACAGTTCGAGGTTTTGGCGAAGAAAAAAGGCATTGCTTTGATCTCGACCGTGAAGGGACCAAGCAATCTGCCGCTGACAGGAAACTACGAATTCTTGTTCACGATCCTGCAAAACCTGATTTCGAACGCGATCAAATTCACAGACTACGGGGCTGTTTCGGTTACAGCTGATCTGATGCCTGTGCCCGAGAGCAATATCTATAACCTCTGTCTGCGGGTCTCTGATACAGGCTGTGGCATCAGTGAAGAGCGCTTGCAAAAAATCTTTCAGCCTTTCGAAAGCTCGGCCACTATCCGAGAGGTGCACAGCGGTGTCGGACTTGGCCTTTCGATTGTGGAAAGCCTTGTCGAAAAGCTGGACGGCTTCATGACGGTTCAATCCACGGAAGGGTTGGAAACGACCTTCGAAGTCGCGTTCAAAGTTCCGACGGCGCAGTCCGCGCCGAAACCACGTGCCGAAGCGCCTAAGGAACCCAAGCGGAATTCACAGCTTGCTGGTCTTGATCTAACGGGCAAAAGCGTTGTGTTCGCGGACGACAACCCGATCAATTGCGACATCATGCGCGAGATTCTGACAAGCTTCGGCGCCGATGTGATCGAAGCGCGGGACGGGGAAAGCGCAATGTATCTTTTGCGGGATTTCACCCCAGATCACGTGCTTCTTGATATCCATATGCCCAATATGAACGGGTATCAGGCGGCGCAGCGTATTCGGAAGCTGCCGCATCTGAAGGGCGTCAATATTGTTGGTGTGACGGCCTATGTGGATGACGAAATCATTGAAACCTGTCGCAAGTGCGGGATGAACGCGGTCGTGCAAAAGCCGGTCAAACTGGCTGAACTTGCCGATGCGCTGAACGCCAGAACACCAAATGCGCCGGTCAAGATCCCGAATTTCGAGAAATACGTCGATCTTTGCCTTAAGGATATTTCCGAGGCGATCATCGCAGCCAAAAGCGCGTTGGAGAAAAAGGACTTCGGCACCATCGTTGATGTCATCCATCCCGTGCAAGGTGCGGCATCCATGCTCTCTATGGGCAGCCTTGCCGGAGCACTGCGCGATCTTGAGGCGCTTGCCCGGGTGCAAAGCGATCACATCGGCCTTGCGATCGAGGACGTTCAGCTTGAACTTGAAAAGCTCAAACAGGAAAAGCCGACCGAGGGCATGATCAAGTCCTGATGAAGGAACGGATCAGTTGCTGGAATACAAAGGAACGGTGGAAATCGAAACCTTGGCCGACCCGTCCGTGAATTCGGCAGCATGGGCGACGTAAATCAGCGTTTGGTTTGCCTCATCCCAAATACGTTTCACCCTAAGCGATTTCAGAATGATCGAGCGGGACTGCCGGAACACGTCTTCGCCGTCTTTATCCTTATCAATGTCACCGATTGTTATTGGCCCTGTCTGACGGCAGGCGATCGAGGCGTTTGAAGGGTCCTCGAACCAGTTGCCTTTGGAAAGGCGGTCAAACAAGCCGCGTTCGAAATAGGCGATGTGACAGGTGACGCCTTCGACCTCGGGATCCGAAATCGCTTCGACGATAATGTCGTTCCCGACCCAGTCCACACCGATTTCACCGATCTGTTCCGCCTGCGCGGCCGTAGATAGGCAGGCAACTGCGGCAGCGGTGCAAAGGGATTTCAGGCGGTTCATCGTGCGCTCCTTCAAAACGGGTCATCTTTAGATGGTGGGGCAGGCGGTGTTTCACAAGTCTAATGTGCGCCGCAGTTCTTGACCCGCAGAGTTTGCGGACCTAGCGTTCTGAAACGATGTCGTAAGGATTTCAGAATTCAATGCCCTATCGGCCTTCTAAGACTAAGAGGTTCTGATGCCAAAATGGCTGTGGTTTTTGCCTGTATCCTGCCTGACCCTGACCTTCGGTTACTTCGGATTGAAGCAAGGGCAGCAGATGACTTCGCTTTCTGAGACCGAAATCATCAATGCCGTCGCGGGGGCCTATGTCGAAAAGACAGGCGGCGCGATGACAGATTGCTTTGCCTATCCGTCCGAGAAGGATCGCGAATGGCTTGTGGTGTCCTGCGGGACAAATTGGCTGACAGGAATTGACCGGTTTGGGCGGACGCTGTGGATCGATCACACGCCTGTGCCGGATGCATAACGCATTGGACCGACCTTTATGATGTTGCGACGAAAACCCTATGACCAGCTTTACAAATCATTCCGGTGGGATTTGCCCGAACATCTGAACCTTGCGCATCAGGTCTGTGATGGTTGGGCCGCAACGGACCCCGACAGGATTGCCATTTTGGATCTGAACGGGGCCGAACCGCGGGCCTTCACTTATGGTCAGTTGTGGGAATATTCGCGGCGCGTAGAAACAGCTTTGATTGAAAAGGGTGTACGGCCAACGGACCGCGTCGGCGTCTTCCTAAGTCAGCGCCCGTTGTTGGCGGCCGCGCACATCGCGTGCTGGCGTCTCGGGGCGATTTCTGTACCGCTCTTTACCTTGTTCCAGCACGATGCACTGGCCAGCCGGATTGATGACTCGGGCATGGGCGTGGTGGTCACGGATCGCACCAACGAACCGCGCCTGAAGGGATTTGGTCTTGGCGTCATCACGCCCGACACTTTACCTGCGCGACCGCAGGCCACGATCGCCTTGGCCGACACGACGCCGGATGACCCTGCCGTTCTGATCTATACGTCTGGCACCACAGGCAAGCCCAAGGGCGCGCTTCACGGTCATCGCATTCTGACAGGCCATCTGCCCGGAGTTGAGATGAGCCATGATTTTCTTGGGGAACGTGGTGACAGGCTCTGGACCCCTGCGGATTGGGCATGGATCGGGGGGCTGTTCGATGTGCTGATGCCGGGGTTGGCGTTGGGTGTGCCTGTCGTGGCGGCGCGCTTGCCCAAATTCACGCCAGAGGATGCGGTGCGCATCTGCAAGCAGGGCAATGTGAAGAACGTCTTTTTCCCGCCCACCGTGTTGCGCATGTTGAAAGCGTCGAACACGCGGATACCGGGGTTGCGGACTGTGGCGTCGGGAGGCGAGCCGCTGGGTGCTGAAATGCTCGAATGGGCCAAGGATGCGCTGGGCGTGACTATCAACGAATTCTACGGCCAGACCGAATGCAACATGATCGCCTCTTCATGTGGCGCGGCGTTCCCGCCCCAGCCGGGCACAATCGGCCGTGCCGTTCCGGGGCACCGTTTGGCGGTTCTGGACGAAAATGGCGAACCGACTGAGGGCGAGGGCGATATCGCGGTCAAACGTGGATCCGCGTCGATGATGTTGGAATATTGGCGCAAGCCCAGAGAAACGGCAGAGAAATTCAAAGGCAAATGGATGCTGACGGGGGATCGCGGCATCTGGGAAGGGGACCATCTGCGCTTTGTCGGTCGTGAAGACGACGTCATCACCTCTGCGGGCTACCGGATTGGGCCGGCAGAAATTGAGGATTGCCTGATGACCCATCCAGCCGTTGCGACGGTTGGCGTGGTGGGCAAACCGGATGAGATGCGGACCGAGATCGTAAAGGCCTATGTTGTGCTGAAGCCTGATTATGCGGCGTCAGACGATCTGGCGGTGGAGCTGCAGGAATATGTGAAATCCCGTTTGGCCAGCTATTCCTATCCTCGCGAAATCGGTTTCCTTGATGCACTTCCCATGACGGTGACAGGCAAGGTTATCCGCAAAGACCTGAAGGCCATGGCGCGGGATGAGGCGGCATGATCCGGCTGCACCATGTCCCGCAGTCCCGATCCATGCGGTCGCTCTGGTTGCTGTATGAATTGGGCGTCGAATTCGAATGCATTACACATCCGTTTGATAAGTCGTTGCGCAGCGCGGACTATCTGGCGCTGTCACCGGCTGGGCGGGTGCCTGCCATGGAAATAGACGGGCAGGTTCTGTTTGAAACCGCGGCCATCACCGAATTTCTGAGCGAAACCTTTCCGGACACAGGCCTAGGGCGTGCACCGGGGACGGCGGAAAGGGCGGATTGGCTGGTTTGGGTGCATTTTGCCGAAACTATCAGCCAGCATGCCGCTGCTCTGACCCAGCAGCATTTGATGCTGTACGATGATGCGATGCGCAGCCCGATTGTGATGAAGCTGGAGGCCGCGCGGATCGGAAAATGCTATTCCGCCGTGGAAGAGCGTTTGCAGGGCCGCGATTATCTTCTGGACGGCGGGTTTTCGGCGGCGGACGTCAGCGTGGGGCAGGCGGTTTACATGTCGCGCCATTTCGCCAAGACGGACGACTTCCCCGCAGTCGAGGCCTGGCTGGATCGCATAACGTCGCGCGATGCATTCCGGAAAAGCCTGCCCGCCGCATCCGATACAGTTTTGTATGAAAAAGCGTTCTATCCACCGTGGGGACTGTGATCACAAACCGCTGGATTCGGGATTTCCGGCTTCAGACCTTAGTTGTACGCGGGCATAACAGCGCAGTTTCTTTGGTCGTGAGTGCCTGAATTCTCAGCGAATTTCGCCAAAAGTCGCTTGTTATATCATTTGCTTCTTGCCTAAGTTTTTGTTTTTTAGTGGAATTTTTTAATAGAATGGGGCGATATGCCGCCGTTGTATAACTTGTGAATTCTAGCCTCGCGTCGGTTGACCACAATCCGGCACGGGGATAGATGATTGGCAAGTCAACATCGCCACTTGATGCCGCAGGCCGTGCCATCCGCTGGTACCTGCTGGGAAAGGAGCCATCCCCGTGGAAGAGATGCTGAGGGAATACCTCCCCATTCTCGTTTTTCTGGCCATTGCTATTGGTCTAGGACTTGTTCTCATTCTTGCTGCTGTTGTCCTTGCGGTCCGCAATCCGGATCCGGAAAAGGTGTCGGCCTACGAATGTGGTTTCAACGCCTTCGACGACGCGCGTATGAAATTCGACGTCCGCTTCTACCTTGTGTCGATCCTGTTCATCATCTTCGACCTTGAAATCGCGTTCCTGTTCCCATGGGCCGTCGGTTTCAAAGACATCTCGATGGTGGGCTTCTGGTCGATGATGGTGTTCCTTGCCGTGCTTACAGCTGGCTTTGCATATGAATGGAAGAAGGGAGCACTCGAATGGGAGTGATGACCGGAGCCAACACCGCAGGCGCGGATCGTGAAGTGGCTGTTCAGAACCTGAACAAGGAACTGGCCGACAAAGGTTTCCTGCTGACGTCGACCGAAGACATCATCAACTGGGCGCGGACAGGTTCGCTGCACTGGATGACATTCGGTCTGGCGTGTTGTGCGGTTGAAATGATGCACACATCCATGCCGCGCTATGACCTTGAGCGTTTCGGCACAGCGCCGCGCGCATCCCCGCGTCAGTCCGACCTGATGATCGTTGCCGGTACGCTGACCAACAAAATGGCCCCCGCTCTGCGTAAGGTTTACGACCAGATGCCAGAGCCGCGCTACGTGATCTCGATGGGGTCCTGTGCGAACGGCGGTGGTTATTATCACTACAGCTATTCCGTTGTGCGCGGCTGTGACCGCATCGTTCCGGTTGACGTCTATGTGCCCGGCTGCCCCCCGACGGCAGAGGCGCTGTTGTACGGCATCATGGCGTTGCAGCGTAAAATCCGCCGCACCGGCACCCTGACGCGCTGAGGAGAGTAAGATGACCGAAGCACTTAAGGAACTGGGTGGCTATATCGAGGCCAAGCGCCCCGATTGCGTCATCGGCTGGGACGTCACATTTGGCGAACTGAACGTCGACGTGGCCCCGTCCAACATCGCTGGTCTGGTCGAGTTTCTGAAAAACGACCCGACCTGCAAATTCAATTCGCTGGTCGACATCACAGCAGTGGACTACCCCGCGCGAGGCAAGCGTTTCGACGTGGTTTACCACTTCCTGTCGATGTACCAGAACCACCGCATCCGTCTGCGTGTCAGCATCCGTGAAGAGGACATGGTTCCTTCGATCGTTGATGTGCACCCCTCGGCCAACTGGTTCGAGCGCGAAGTTTTCGACATGTTCGGTATCCTGTTCACAGGTCACCCCGATCTGCGTCGTATCCTGACCGACTACGGTTTCCGTGGCTACCCGCTGCGCAAGGATTTCCCGACAACGGGCTATACCGAGGTCCGCTACGACGAAGAACAGAAACGCGTGGTCTATGAACCCGTGTCGCTTGTTCAGGAATATCGCCAGTTCGACTTTATGTCGCCGTGGGAAGGTGCCGAATACGTGCTGCCCGGTGACGAAAAACAGGAGGCATCGAAATGATGGACGGCTCCAAGTTTGATGACGGCAGCGTAGACGCGCTGTCTGGCGAACAGAAAATCCGTAACTTCAACATCAACTTCGGCCCGCAGCACCCTGCTGCGCACGGCGTGTTGCGTCTGGTTCTGGAACTGGACGGCGAGATTGTTGAACGTTGCGACCCGCACATCGGCCTGCTGCACCGTGGCACCGAAAAGCTGATGGAAAGCCGCACCTACCTGCAGAACCTGCCGTACTTCGACCGCCTCGACTACGTGGCGCCGATGAACCAGGAACACGCATGGTGTCTGGCAATCGAAAAGCTGACTGGCGTTGAAGTGCCGCGTCGTGCGTCGCTGATCCGTGTTCTGTATTCGGAAATCGGCCGTATCCTGAACCACCTGCTGAACATCACCACTCAGGCGATGGACGTAGGTGCGCTGACCCCGCCGCTGTGGGGCTTTGAAGAGCGTGAAAAGCTGATGGTTTTCTACGAGCGCGCCTGTGGTGCCCGTTTGCACGCGGCATACTTCCGCCCCGGTGGTGTCCATCAGGACCTGCCCGAAGATCTGCTGGACGATATCGACCAGTGGGCTGTGGAATTCCCGCGCGTAATTGCTGACATCGACGGCCTGCTGACAGAAAACCGCATCTTCAAACAGCGTAACGCCGACATCGGTGTTGTGACGGAAGAAGACATTCAGAACTGGGGCTTCTCGGGCGTTATGGTCCGTGGTTCCGGTCTGGCATGGGACCTGCGTCGTGCGCAGCCCTACGAATGCTATGACGAATTCGACTTCCAAATCCCCGTTGGCAAAAACGGCGATTGCTATGACCGCTATCTGGTCCGCATGGAAGAAATGCGTCAGTCGCTCAGCATCATCCGTCAGGCGATTGCCAAGCTGAAGATGCCCGAGAACCAAGGCGATGTTCTTGCCCGTGGCAAGCTGACACCGCCGAAGCGGTCGGACATGAAGACCTCGATGGAGGCTTTGATCCACCACTTCAAACTGTACACCGAAGGTTTCCACGTGCCCGAAGGCGAAGTTTACGCCGCAGTCGAAGCACCGAAGGGCGAATTCGGTGTCTACCTGAAGGCCGATGGTTCCAACAAACCCTACCGCGCCAAGCTGCGCGCGCCGGGGTTCCTGCATCTGCAGGCAATGGACTACATTGCCACCGGTCACCAACTTGCTGACGTCGCCGCGATTATCGGCACCATGGACGTCGTGTTTGGAGAAATCGACAGATGACAATGACTTTCGTTCAGACGTTCGCAGTGGGCGGCTTTAACGCGTCCCTGAAAAAAGTAGCTGGTGTGATTGCACCGCTTGCTTTGCTCGGGGCTTGTGCGATGCCCCCCGAAGGAACCAGCACCAATGATGTGGCGAACTATATCGCTGCGGTGGAATCCTTGGGCTGTGACGTTGGTAACGAAGGTGATCTTCAGGCGCTCGAGATCCAGACAGGTCTGTCTCCGATGAAACTGGGTGAGATGGCCGAGTACATGATCGACTCTCGTCAGGGCGTACTGCTCTCGAACGGCGGCTTCCGTCTGAAAGTGGGTGCCTGCGCGCCCGAGGACGAAGCTGCGACAACAACCGAAGCGGCTGCTGCGAGCTAAGGCTTAGCAGCGGCGCTGAACCGACATAACCCGGGCAGGGGGCTTCTATTCCCTGCCATCCGCGTGCCGACGCAATAGGACATAACAATGCTGAGACGTCTTCACCCTGAACAACCGGCAAGCTTTGCCTTCACTCCGGCCAACCAAGCTTGGGCAGAAGCGCAGATCACCAAATACCCTGCGGGTCGTCAGGCATCTGCGATCATTCCACTGCTGTGGCGTGCTCAGGAACAAGAAGGCTGGCTTACTCGTGCCGCAATCGAACATGTGGCAGCGATGTTGGACATGGCCTACATGCGTGCGCTCGAGGTTGCGACGTTCTACTTCATGTTCCAACTGCAGCCGGTTGGCAGCGTGGCGCACTTCCAGATTTGCGGCACAACGTCCTGCATGATCTGTGGCGCGGAAGATCTGGTTGCTGTCTGTAAGGAAAAGATCGCCGCCAAGCCGCACCAGCTGTCCGAAGATGGCAAGTTCTCGTGGGAAGAGGTTGAATGCCTTGGTGCCTGTGCGAACGCTCCGATGGCGCAGATCGGCAAAGATTACTACGAAGACCTGACGGCCGAGCGTCTGGCCGAGATGATTGACGAAATGGCAGCAGGCAAGGTTCCGACGCCGGGCCCGCAGAATGGCCGTTTCACATCCGAGCCCAAGGCTGGTCTGACGTCGCTGACAGGCGACAACGCAGGTTATAAATACAACGCCTCGGCAACGCTGGCGACAGACATCGGTGACTCGATCAAGCGTATCGACGGCACCGAAGTACCCCTGTCCGCGCCGTGGAACGATCAGCGCGGCGGCGCATCCGGCCCCGTTGTGAAGTCTGATTCTGCTGCTGGCAAAAAGCCCGCTGTGTCCAAAGGTAAGCCCGCTGACGACACTGGTGTCGACAAGCGCGAGGCGAATGCCAAATCCAAGGCGAAACCCAAAACAACGACTGAAAAGGCGGCAAAACCTGCTGCGAAGGCCAAAACTGTGGCCGAAACAGCACCAAAAGCCGCAGAGGCCGTATCCGACGAAGGTACAAAGCCACAAACGCTGACGGCTGCGCGCGACGGCAAGGCCGACGATCTGAAACAGATCAAAGGCGTTGGTCCGAAGCTTGAAAGCCTATTGAATTCAATGGGTTTCTATCACTTCGATCAGGTTGCGGCATGGACTGGCGAAGAAATTCGCTGGGTTGACCAAAATCTTGAAGGTTTCAAAGGCCGCGTGACCCGTGACGAATGGGTCGAGCAAGCCAAGCTGTTGGCGTCCGGAGGCGAGACGGAGTTCTCTTCCCGTGTTAAAAAGGGCAACGTGTACGACACGTAACTTTAAGAATACGGACAGGGAGTTAAAAAATGGGTGAACCGAAGAATGGCATGAGTTGCTCGACGGGATGCTGGGCACTTGCCGCTGGCATCGGTCTGATCACCTTTGTGATTTTGACGATCATGAGTGGTTTCAGCTTATTTGCCGCTTTGTTCTTGGGGCTGTTGGTTTTTGTTCTTTCGGGGCTGCTGTTCAACTGGCTGTTCTGCGCAAGCAATGACGCCGCCACTTCGACAACAACCGCGACATCTTCCACATCTGCACCGGCGGCCGCTGCCGCGTCTGGCGCTGCTGCTGCGACACCTGCGGCGGCGACACCCGCCAGCACAGAGACCTCTGGCGCTGTAAAGTCGAAGACCACGCTGGCTGGTGAAGATGAACTTGCGAGCCGCAAGGGCGACTGGAAATACGAAGGCGATGCTGCAAGCGACGCATCTGCATCGGCAGACGCGGAAGCACCTGCTGCAAGCGCAGCTGCCGAACCTGCTGCTGCCGAAGCGTCTGCTGCGTCGGTATCGACATCCACCGCTGCGGCCCCCGCCGCGACACCGGTGAAGTCGAACACCACGCTTGCAGGTGAGGAAGAGCTGGCCAGCCGTAAGGGCGAGTGGAAATACGAAGCCCCCGCCAAAGAAAAGGCACCGGCGAAAAAGCCAGCGGCTAAGAAGGCACCTGCAAAGAAGGCGGCTGAAAAGAAGCCTGCGGCCAAGAAAGCACCGGCCAAGAAGGCGGCAGCACCCGAGGCTGCACCTGCGGCGGCGGCAACCGACGCTGGCACCAAGCCTGCGGCGCTCAAAAAACCCCGTGCAGGCGGCGCAGACGATCTGAAAATGATCAAAGGCGTTGGCCCCAAGCTGGAAGAGATGCTGCATTCGCTGGGCTTCTACCACTACGATCAGGTCGCGGCGTGGAAAGACGCCGAGGTCGCATGGGTTGACCAGAACCTCAAAGGCTTCAAGGGCCGCGCGACGCGCGACGCTTGGGTCGAACAGGCCAAACTTTTGGCTGCGGGCGAAGAGACCGAGTTCTCCAAGCGCGCGTCGAAAGACGGCACGTACAAATAAAGGGGCTTAAATCGCGATGACGAAAACCGATCCTACAGTACGACAAGGGCGCATTCTTGCGCTGGTCGTTGCCGGATTGGGCATCTTCTGGATCGCGATCACCGCTCTTGGGGGTGCGTTGGACTGGAGCCAGCGCACCCGCGCATTGTTCGATCTGGCCGTGCTGGCTGGTTTCGGATGGGCACTTTGGATGATCTACCAACTCTGGCGGTCCCGCCAGAAGGACAAGGACTAGGCAATGCTGCAGGATCAGGATCGCATCTTTACCAACATCTACGGGATGCATGACCGCACCCTGAAAGGTGCGCAGGCGCGCGGCCATTGGGATGGCACCGCGAACATCATCAAGAAAGGCCGCGACTGGATCGTGGACGAGATGAAGAAATCCGGTCTGCGTGGTCGCGGTGGTGCGGGCTTCCCCACCGGCCTGAAATGGTCCTTCATGCCCAAGGAAAGCGACGGTCGTCCGTCTTATCTTGTGGTCAACGCTGACGAATCCGAGCCCGGTACATGTAAAGACCGCGAAATCATGCGCCACGATCCGCACACGCTGATCGAAGGCTGCCTGATCGCGTCCTTCGCGATGAATGCGAACGTCTGCTACATCTACATCCGTGGCGAATACATCCGTGAACGCGAAGCGCTGCAGAACGCGATCGACGAGGCCTATGATGCTGGTCTGGTTGGTAAGAATGCTGCCGGTTCCGGTTGGGACTTTGATATCTTCGTCCACCACGGCGCGGGCGCATATATCTGCGGTGAAGAAACCGCGCTGCTGGAAAGCCTTGAAGGCAAAAAGGGCATGCCCCGCATGAAGCCGCCGTTCCCGGCGGGTGCGGGTCTTTATGGCTGCCCGACAACTGTGAACAACGTTGAATCCATCGCCGTTGTCCCGACGATCCTGCGTCGTGGCGGTGACTGGTTCTCGTCCTTCGGTCGTCCGAACAACGCAGGCACCAAGCTGTTTGCAATCTCGGGCCACGTGAACAACCCCTGCGTTGTCGAAGAGGCGATGTCGATTTCTTTCGAAGAACTGATCGAAAAGCACTGCGGCGGTATCCGTGGCGGTTGGGATAACCTGAAAGCGGTTATTCCGGGCGGTTCGTCGGTTCCTTGTGTGCGCGGTGAAAACATGCGCGAAGCGATCATGGATTTTGACTATCTGCGCAATGATCTGCAGTCCGGTCTGGGGACCGCAGCTGTGATCGTCATGGATCAGTCCACAGACATCATCAAAGCGATCTGGCGTCTGTCCAAGTTCTACAAGCACGAAAGCTGCGGTCAGTGTACGCCGTGCCGTGAAGGCACAGGCTGGATGATGCGCGTGATGGATCGTCTTGTGAAAGGTCAGGCAGAGGTCGAAGAAATCGACATGTTGCTGGACGTGACCAAGCAGGTCGAAGGCCACACAATCTGTGCCTTGGGTGACGCGGCAGCATGGCCGATCCAGGGTCTGATCCGGAACTTCCGGGACGAGATCGAAGATCGCATCAAAGACCAGCGCGCCGGTCGTATCGCGGCTGAATAACACCACCGTCCGGCGCGTCAGTGTCGGCACAGCGGAGTGACAGGAATGGGTAAGACAGTTCTGATTTTGGCCGCACTGGCCATGTTGGCGTCCTGCGGCAAGGGCAGCCGCACCCAGTTCGAGGGCGAATACTATCGCGCCTCGGCCAAAGCTCCGCGTAAGGAACGCCAGAACTTTGTTGCCACCGCTGGCCCGATCAGCCGTGGCATCGAAGGTGCCGCAGCGGCCGCTTTCTACGAGGCGACCAAGCACTGCATCAAATACTACGGCACATCCGACATCGAGTTCGCCTTCGATCCGGAAACCCCTGTTGATCAGCTGCCGCGTGATGGCGACCGGATCGTTCTGCGGGGGACATGTCAGGAATGATCGGTTTCACCGCACATACAGGCGGGAAATCGCCGTGGTTATTGCATAGCAATGGCCACAATCCCCATCTCTCGGGCGATGCCCCTGCGTTTCTGCGGGGTGCTTTGTCTTGTTTAGGAGAGATGACATGACACCGGTAAAAACATCGATCGCACTGGCTCTGACCGCGACTTTCATGGCGACGTCCGCCGTGGCGAAACCGCCGCTGCGCGATGTGCCCGAGATTGACGATGCTCTGTTGATGGTCGCGATTGCGGATGATCTTCGCAAAAACTGCGATGACATCGACGCCCGTATGATCAAGGCCCTGACGCATATCCAGGGACTGAAAAGCAAAGCCCGTTCGCTGGGTTACTCTGACGAGGAAATCAAGGCGTACACGGGGTCGAAAGACGAACAGAAAAGAATGCGTGCACGCGGTGAAGAATACCTCGCCGAACGTGGTGTGGATCGAAAGAACGACGCCGCCTATTGCACCTTTGGCAAACAAGAAATAGCGAAGGGCAGCCAAATCGGCGTTCTTCTTAAAGCAAGGTGAGACGAGACAGATGTCAGACCTCCGCAAGGTAATCATCGACGGCAATGAAATCGAAGTTGATGGCGCGATGACGCTGATTCAGGCCTGTGAAGTGGCCGGTATCGAAATCCCGCGTTTTTGCTATCACGAACGTCTGTCGATCGCCGGTAACTGCCGGATGTGCCTTGTTGAGGTTGTAGGCGGCCCGCCCAAGCCGGCGGCCTCCTGTGCCATGCAGGTGCGTGATCTGCGTCCTGGCCCCGAAGGCCAGCCGCCGCAGGTCCGCACGAACTCGCCCATGGTGAAAAAGGCGCGTGAAGGCGTCATGGAATTCCTGCTGATCAACCACCCGTTGGATTGCCCGATCTGTGACCAGGGTGGCGAATGCGACCTGCAGGATCAGGCTATGGCCTATGGCGTTGATTTCAGCCGCTATCGTGAACCGAAGCGCGCCAATGCCGATCTGGATCTGGGTCCGCTGGTCGAAACCCACATGACGCGCTGCATTTCCTGCACACGTTGTGTCCGTTTCACGACCGAAGTCGCCGGTATCACGCAGATGGGCCAAACAGGTCGCGGCGAAGACGCCGAGATCACGTCCTATCTGGGCCAAACGCTTGATTCCAACATGCAGGGCAACATCATCGACCTGTGTCCGGTTGGTGCGCTGGTATCCAAGCCCTACGCCTTCACTGCGCGTCCTTGGGAACTGACGAAAACAGAATCCATCGATGTGATGGATGCTCTGGGCTCTGCGATCCGCGTGGATACCAAAGGCCGCGAAGTCATGCGCTTCCTGCCGCGTAACAACGACGGCGTGAACGAAGAATGGATTTCGGACAAAACCCGTTTCGTCTGGGACGGCCTGCGTCGCCAGCGCCTGGATCGCCCGTACATCCGCGAAAACGGCAAACTGCGCCCCGCAACATGGCCCGAGGCCCTGTCGCTGGCAGCAGAAAAGCTGGCGTCGGCCACGAAAGTTGCCGGTCTGGTTGGCGATCTGGTGTCGACCGAGGCCGCATTCGCCCTGAAAACTCTGGTTTCCGAATTTGGCGGTGCAATTGAATGCCGTACAGACGGCGCGAAGCTGCCTGCTGACAACCGTTCGGGCTATGTTGGCACCGCGTCCATCGAAGATATCGACAGCGCCAAGTTCATTCAGCTGATCGGCACCGATCCCCGTACAGAAGCTCCGGTTCTGAACGCCCGCATCCGTAAGGCATGGGCCGCTGGTGCGAACGTCGGTCTGGTTGGCGAAGCCGTTGATTTGACATACGAATATGCGCACGTCGGCACCGACCGCGCAGCGCTAGAAGGCCTGCTGAACAAAGAGTTCGGCGCGGTCAAAGACGCACCTTCCGTAATCATCATCGGTCAGGCCGCCCTGCGTGGCGAAGACGGCGCTGCCGTTCTGGCTGCCGCGATGAAGTTGGCAGATGCGACGAACTCCAAGTTCATGGTACTACACACAGCCGCTGGCCGTGTGGGCGCGATGGACATCGGTGCAGTCACCGAAGGCGGCATCGAAGCCGCGATGGACGGTGCCGATGTGGTCTACAACCTTGGCGCAGACGAAATCGAAATCGCCAAAGGTCCGTTTGTTATCTACCAAGGCAGCCACGGCGACCGCGGTGCACACCGCGCTGACGTGATCCTGCCGGGTGCTGCTTACACTGAAGAAAACGGTCTGTTCGTAAACACCGAAGGTCGCCCGCAACTGGCGTTCCGCGCCGGTTTCGCACCGGGTGAGGCCAAGGAAAACTGGGCCATCCTGCGTGCGCTGTCTGCCGAAGCGGGCAAAACGCTGCCGTTCGACAGCCTTGCGCAGCTGCGTCAGGCGCTGGTCGCGGCGGTTCCGCATCTGGCCAAGGTGGACGACGTTCCTGAAAACGAATGGAAGTTGGAAGACGCTGGCAAGCTGGGGCAGGGCGCCTTTGGCGCAGCGGTCGCAGATTTCTACCTGACCAACCCGATTGCACGTGCGTCGCAGCTGATGGCGGAACTCTCTGCCAACGCGAAAGCGCGCAAAGAGACACAGATCGCCGCGGAGTAATATGATGCGGTTCGACACCACATCACTCTCTCTCGCGGTTGTCGCGGGGGCATTGGCCGGATGCGAGCCTGTCGAGACAGTCGACAGGGATTCGTTGCCGTTCAATCCCGTGTATAACGGGGTCGAGACACGTCTTCTGGACGGTGATCTGGTGTCGTTTCTGGTCGAGATGCGCGGTGCGCGTGACTCGATCGATGTTGAGAACTATGCAGAATGCGCTGCGGCGCAGTATACGCTGATACGAGGCTACGGTTTCGCACGGCATTTACGCACAAATGTCACCGAAGAGGGTGGCCTCTGGCGCGCAGATGCGGTTTACACCATCTCGCCAGCCCTCCCGCGCGGGCTGAAGACGATCGATGCCGAAGTCACCGCCTTCAACTGCGCGGACAATGGAATACCGATGGTGTGAGGACCCGATGTCTGAATTTCTGACCACTCCCGGCGGAACCGCCCTTCTGATCGTGGCGCAGTGCCTCGCAGTCCTGAGCTTTGTGATGATCAGCTTGCTGTTCCTTGTGTACGGCGACCGTAAGATCTGGGCGGCTGTCCAGATGCGTCGTGGCCCGAACGTCGTTGGCGTCTTCGGTCTGCTTCAAACAGTGGCTGACGCCCTGAAATATGTCGTGAAAGAGGTGGTTATCCCCGCCGGCGCGGACCGCACGGTCTTTATGCTGGCCCCGATGATCAGCTTTGTTCTGGCGATGATCGCATGGTCGGTGATCCCCTTCACGGACACATGGGTTCTGTCGAACATCAACGTGGCGGTACTGTTCGTCTTCGCGGTGTCCTCGCTTGAGGTATACGGCGTGATCATGGGCGGCTGGGCATCGAACTCGAAATACCCGTTCCTCGGTTCGCTCCGGTCCGCCGCTCAGATGATTTCCTACGAAGTATCGCTGGGCCTGATCATCATCGGCGTGATCATCTCGACCGGTTCGATGAACTTCGGTGACATCGTTCGCGCGCAGGACGGATCCTATGGCTTCTTCAACTGGTACTGGCTGCCGCACTTCCCGATGGTGTTCCTGTTCTTCATCTCGGCGCTGGCAGAAACCAACCGTCCGCCGTTCGACCTTCCCGAAGCGGAATCCGAACTGGTTGCGGGCTACCAGGTTGAATACAGCTCGACCCCATTCCTGCTGTTCATGGCTGGTGAATACATCGCGATCTTCCTGATGTGTGCCCTGACAACGCTGCTGTTCTTCGGCGGCTGGCTGTCCCCGATCCCGGGTATTCCGGATGGTGCGCTGTGGATGGTTGCCAAGATGGGCTTCTTCTTCTTCCTCTTCGCCATGGTGAAGGCAATCACACCGCGCTACCGCTATGACCAGCTGATGCGCATCGGTTGGAAAGTGTTCCTGCCGCTCAGCCTTGGTTGGGTTGTGTTTGTCGCCTTTGCCGCCAAGTTCGGCTGGTTCTGGGGCCTATTCGCCCGCTGGACCACAGGCGCCTGAGGATAGCGCGCTTTCGGGCGCATGACTGATAACGAACCCGGAGGGTTTGAGATGACACAGATCGATTACACCCGCGCGGCCAAGTATTTCCTGCTGCAGGATTTCTGGCAGGGCATGAAACTGGGCCTGAAGTACTTCTTCGCGCCCAAGGCCACCGTGAACTATCCTCACGAAAAGGGCCCGCTGTCCCCGCGTTTCCGCGGTGAGCACGCGCTGCGCCGCTATCCCAACGGGGAAGAGCGCTGCATTGCTTGCAAACTGTGCGAAGCGATCTGCCCTGCACAGGCGATCACCATCGACGCGGAACCCCGCGAAGACGGCAGCCGCCGCACCACGCGCTATGACATCGATATGACCAAATGCATCTACTGTGGTTTCTGTCAGGAAGCCTGCCCTGTGGATGCGATTGTCGAAGGCCCGAACTTCGAATTCTCGACCGAGACCCGCGAAGAGCTTTACTACGATAAAGAAAAGCTGCTTTCGAACGGCGAACGTTGGGAAGCTGAAATCGCTCGCAATCTGGAACTGGATGCGCCTTACCGATGATCCATGCGCTGTCGGATAACACCCCCTTCAAGGGCTTTGACGCGGTCACATTTGTAGTGACAGCGCGCGGCGTTGTGGGGGCGGTACAGACGTCCGGCAAATCATTCACTTCGGAGACGGCAGCATGAACACTGGCAAGACCCCGTTCGAGCTGATGATGGCGCAAGCGCAGGAAATGGCGAAAGCGTTCAATCCGGCGCTGGAAAACTTCAGCCCCTCGGGGTTTGAAAAGCTATGGCCGACCATGCCCAAGGAAATCATGGAGATGGCCTTTGGCAAAGGCATCTCCAAGGACGGGCTGGATGCAAAGACACGTCTTTTGCTGACGCTGGCCGGTCTGACCATGCAGGGTGCGCAGGCTGATGCGCAAATCCGGCTAACCGTGCGCCACGCGCTCGAGGCCGGAGCCACAAAAGAAGAAATTGCCGAAACCATCGCACAAATGTCGATGTTTGCCGGCTTACCCGCTATGACACGCGCAATGGATTTGGCGCGTGACGTCATGGCTGACGACAAGGATGACGAATAATGACCGTTTTTGCCTTTTATCTGTTCGCCATCAGCACGATTGTGGGCGGCCTGTTCACAGTCATCAGCCGTAACCCCGTTCATTCGGTGCTTTGGCTGATCCTCGCATTCCTCAGTTCGGCTGGTCTGTTTGTTCTGCTGGGCGCCGAATTCGTCGCGATGCTTTTGGTTATCGTCTACGTTGGCGCGGTCGCGGTTCTGTTCCTGTTCGTCGTGATGATGCTTGATGTGGATTTCGCCGAACTGAAGGCGGAAATGTCGCGCTACCTGCCGTTGGCACTTCTGATCGGCATCGTGATCCTGATGCAGTTCACCATCGCGTTCGGCGAATGGCAGACATCCGAGGCCGCAGCAGGTCTGGTTGCGCAGGCGACACCCGAAGGCCGCCATAACACAGAAGCGCTGGGTCTGATCCTGTATGACGACTACTTCCTGCTGTTCCAGCTGGCAGGTCTGATCCTGTTCGTTGCGATGATCGGTGCGATTGTTCTGACACTGCGCCACCGTTCGGACGTTAAGCGTCAGGATGTTCTGGCCCAGATGTATCGCGATCCGGCGACAGCCATGGAACTGCACGATGTGAAACCGGGGCAGGGTCTCTGATCCTTGCCTTGGCCCGCCAAGTCGCGCGGGCCGAAAACTAGGGAAAGTGCCGTGGGTAAACCACGGTGTGTACTGATGAAAACGGGACCAATAAGGGCCCGGTTGGGAAGCGGGCGTAAGCCCAGAGGGACGACATGATCGGACTTGAACATTATTTGACAGTCGCGGCGACATTGTTCGTCATCGGCATCTTTGGACTGTTCCTGAACAGGAAGAACGTCATCATTCTTTTGATGTCGATCGAATTGATGCTGCTGGCGGTAAACATCAATCTGGTCGCCTTCTCTTCCTTCCTGAATGATCTGGTTGGGCAGGTGTTCACGCTGTTTGTCCTGACCGTTGCGGCAGCAGAGGCGGCGATTGGCCTTGCCATTCTCGTCTGCTTCTTCCGCAACCGCGGCACGATCGCCGTGGAAGACGTCAACGTGATGAAAGGCTGATCCGATGGAAACGCTCATCCTATTTGCCCCATTGGTGGGCGCGCTCATTGCGGGGTTTGGCTGGAAGTTTACCGGCGAAACTGTTGCGCAGTGGATCGCCACCAGCCTTCTGTTCCTTGCGGCAATCCTGTCTTGGGTTGTCTTCCTGACGTTCGACGGCACAACCGAACAGATCCAAATCCTGCGCTGGATCGAAAGTGGCACGCTGTCCACTGACTGGTCGATCCGTCTGGACCGTCTGACTGCGATCATGCTGATCGTGATCACCTCGGTCTCGGCCTTGGTGCACCTGTATTCGATGGGCTACATGGCCCATGACGACAACTTCAAAGAGGGCGAGAACTACAAAGCGCGCTTCTTTGCGTACCTGTCCTTCTTTACCTTCGCCATGCTTATGCTGGTCACATCGGACAACCTTGTTCAGATGTTCTTCGGCTGGGAAGGCGTGGGCGTCGCATCCTACCTGCTGATCGGTTTCTACTACAAAAAGCCGTCCGCAAACGCGGCTGCGATCAAGGCGTTTGTCGTCAACCGTGTCGGTGACTTCGGCTTTGCGCTGGGTATCTTCGGCTTGTTCTTCTTGGTGGACTCGATCCGCTTTGACGACATCTTTGCTGCGGCACCCGCACTGGCAGAAACCAACCTGACCTTCCTGTGGACCGAATGGAACGCCGCAAACCTGCTGGCCTTCCTGCTGTTCATCGGTGCGATGGGTAAATCGGCTCAGTTGATCCTGCACACATGGCTCCCGGATGCGATGGAAGGCCCGACACCTGTTTCGGCCCTGATCCACGCGGCGACCATGGTTACTGCGGGTGTCTTCCTTGTTTGCCGTATGTCGCCCCTGATGGAATTCGCTCCCGAGGCGATGTCGTTTGTAACATTCCTTGGCGCAACAACGGCCTTCTTTGCTGCGACCGTCGGTCTGGTTCAGAACGACATCAAACGCGTCATCGCCTATTCGACATGTTCCCAGCTGGGTTACATGTTCGTAGCTGCCGGTGTCGGTGTTTACTCGGTCGCGATGTTCCACCTGTTCACGCACGCGTTCTTTAAAGCGATGCTGTTCCTTGGTGCGGGTTCCGTGATCCACGGCATGCACCACGAACAGGACATGCGGAACTACGGTGGTCTGCGTAAAAAGCTGCCCTACACATTCTGGGCGATGATGATCGGCACGCTGGCGATCACCGGTGTTGGTATTCCGCTGACACACATCGGTTTCGCGGGCTTCCTGTCGAAAGACGCCGTGATCGAAAGCGCGTATGCAGGCACCGCAGGTGGCTATGCCTTCTGGATGCTGGTTGTGGCGGCTCTGTTCACTTCGTTCTACAGCTGGCGCCTGATCTTCCTGACGTTCTTCGGCGAAGCACGCGGCGACAAGCACACGCATGAGCACGCGCATGAAAGCCCGATGGTCATGCTGGCCCCGCTGGGTGTTCTGGCGCTGGGTGCGGTGTTCTCGGGTATGGTCTGGTACAACAGCTTCTTTGGTCACACCGACACGGTCGCCAAGTTCTTTGGTGTGCCTTATGCCGAAGCAACCGAGCATGGTGCAGACGATGCTGCGCATAAAGCAGACGACGACCATGGCGAAGAAGCCATGCACGGCGAAGAAGGTGAGCATCATTATGTCTTTACCGGTCAGCCGGGCGAAGGTGCGATCTATCAAGCACCGGACAACCACGTCCTGACCGAAGCACATGAAGTGCCCAAGTGGGTCAAGGTCAGCCCGTTCATCGCGATGATCATCGGTCTGGCAACCGCCTACTGGTTCTACATTGTGAACCCAGCGCTGCCCAAGCGTCTGGCCGAAAGCCAGCGTCCGCTCTACCAGTTCCTGCTGAACAAATGGTACTTCGACGAAATCTACGACTTCGTGTTCGTGAAGCCTGCGATGGCCATTGGCCGCTTCCTGTGGAAGCGCGGTGACGGTCAGGTGATCGACGGTTCGATCAACGGCGTTGCCATGGGCATCATCCCGTTCTTCACACGTCTCGCAGGGCGCGCGCAGTCCGGCTACATCTTTACTTACGCATTCGCCATGGTGATCGGCATCGCTGTTCTGATCACATGGATGACGCTCACAGGAGGAGCGGAATAATGTACAACCTTCTGTCCATTGTTACCTTCCTGCCTGCGCTGGCAGCTGTCATTCTGGCGGTCTTCCTGCGTGGTGACGACGAAGCAGCGGCGCGCAATGCAAAATGGTGCGCGCTGGCCGCGACGGCTGCGACGTTCCTTGTTTCGCTTCTGATCCTTGCCCAGTTCGACCCGTCGAACACCGACTTCCAGATGGTGGAAACCGGTGAATGGTTGCTGGGTCTTCAGTACAAGATGGGTGTCGACGGTATCTCGGTTCTGTTCGTGATGCTGACAACCTTCATCATGCCGCTGGTCATTGCTGCCAGCTGGGATGTGAAGACACGCGTCAAGGAATACATGATCGCCTTCCTGCTGCTTGAAACGCTGATGCTCGGCGTGTTCATGGCGCTGGATCTGGTGCTGTTCTACCTGTTCTTCGAAGCCGGCCTGATCCCGATGTTCCTGATCATCGGAATCTGGGGTGGCGCGAACCGCATCTACGCGTCGTTCAAGTTCTTCCTGTATACCTTCCTCGGCTCGGTTCTGATGCTGGTGGCGATGGTTGCGATGTTTGCCGATGCTGGCACAACAGACATCCCGACGCTGCTGCAGCACAACTTCTCGGCAGCTGGTTTCAACATTGCGGGTGTCCATGTGGTGGGCGGTTTGCAAACGATGCTGTGGCTGGCGTTCTTTGCCTCCTTCGCGGTGAAAATGCCGATGTGGCCTGTCCACACTTGGTTGCCTGACGCGCACGTTCAGGCCCCGACGGCGGGTTCCGTTGTTCTGGCGTCGATCCTGCTGAAGATGGGTGGCTATGGCTTCCTGCGCTTCTCGCTGCCGATGTTCCCAGTTGCGTCTGATCTTCTGGCGCCGCTGGTGTTCTGGATGTCGGCTATCGCGATTGTTTACACATCGCTGGTCGCCATGGTTCAGGAAGACATGAAAAAACTGATCGCGTATTCGTCGGTCGCACACATGGGCTATGTCACCATGGGTATCTTTGCTGCCAACCAGCAGGGTATCGACGGTGCGATCTTCCAGATGATCAGCCACGGCTTCATCTCGGGCGCGCTGTTCCTTTGCGTTGGCGTGATCTACGACCGTATGCACACACGCGAGATTGACGCCTATGGCGGTCTGGTAAACCGGATGCCGGCCTATGCGCTGATCTTCATGCTGTTCACCATGGCAAACGTTGGCCTTCCAGGCACATCGGGCTTTATCGGTGAATTCCTGACGTTGATGGGTATCTTCCAGGTCAACACATGGGTCGCGATGGTTGCCACAACAGGTGTGATCCTGTCGGCGGCCTATGCCCTGTGGCTCTATCGCCGCGTTGTGATGGGTGACCTGATCAAGGAAAGCCTGCGCACAATCACTGACATGACCACACGCGAAAAGGCGATTTTCGCACCGCTGGTCGTGATGACAATCTGGATGGGCGTATATCCGGCCCCGATCCTTGACCGGATCGGACCGTCGGTTGCCGCGCTTGTCACTGACTATGAAACCGCCGTTGCCGCAGCACCCGCTGTGACGCATGTGGCCACAGACGCTTCGCACTGAGGACCAAGACAATGATCGGGACTGACCTCTCTATAATCTTGCCCGAGATCGTATTGGCGGTATTCGCCATGCTGGCGCTTGTTGTTGCGGTGTATACCCGCAAGGACGCGCTCGCTCCGGTAATGGTCTGGGCGACCGCAGGTATCTTTGTGGCTCTGGCGCTCTGGATTGCTGGTGGTGGCAACACAACCAAGGTGGCCTTTGGCGGCAGCTTCATCGACGACGGCTTTGCCCGCTTTGCTAAGGTGATGATCCTTGTATCAGCCGCGGCCATTCTTGTGATGAGCCAGGATTTCATGGCGAAACGCGGGTTCCTGCGTTTCGAATATCCGATGCTGGTGGCCCTGTCCGTTGTGGGCATGATGGTCATGGTATCGGCTGGCGATCTGATGTCGCTTTACATGGGCCTCGAATTGCAATCGTTGGCGCTTTACGTCGTGGCATCCTTGCGTCGTGACAGCGTGAAATCGACCGAAGCGGGTCTGAAGTACTTTGTGCTCGGCGCGCTGTCCTCCGGTCTGCTGCTTTATGGTGCATCGCTGGTTTACGGCTACACAGGCACAACCCTGTTCTCGGGCATCATTGGTGCGGTTGAAGGTGAAGGCGTGTCTGTCGGACTGCTGTTCGGTCTGGTCTTCCTGATGGCCGGTCTGGCCTTTAAAGTGTCCGCAGTTCCGTTCCACATGTGGACACCAGACGTTTACGAGGGTTCGCCCACACCGGTTACAGCCTTCTTTGCGACGGCCCCCAAAGTCGCCGCCATGGCGCTGTTTGCCCGTCTGATGTTCGATGCCTTCGGCACAATCACAGAGCAATGGCAGCAGGTCATCGCGTTCCTGTCGGTTCTGTCGATGTTCCTTGGCGCGGTTGCAGCCATTGGTCAGACAAACATCAAGCGTCTGATGGCATTCTCGTCCATCGCGCACATGGGCTTTGCCCTGATGGGTCTGGCCGCTGGTACGGCGCTGGGTGTTCAGGCGATGCTGATCTACATGGCGATCTATGTCACCATGAACATCGGTACCTTCGCGTTCATCCTGTCCATGTCCCGTGACGGTCAGCCGGTAACGGACATCGCGTCGCTGAATATGTATTCCAAGAAAGAGCCTGGTCGCGCACTGGCAATGCTGGTTCTGCTGTTCAGCCTTGCCGGCGTTCCGCCGCTGGTTGGCTTCTTCGGCAAACTGTACGTTCTGCGCGCGGCCTATGATGCAGGTCTGGCATGGCTGGCGGTTGCCGGTGTGGTCGCATCCGTGATCGGCGCCTTCTACTACCTGCGCCTCGTGTTCTTCATGTACTTCGGCGAAGAGCGTGACGATGGTCTGGACGCAGGCGGTTCGCCGATCCAGTGGGCCTTCCTCATGGTATCGGCCGTGATCATGGTCGCCGGTGTTGTGAACCTGTTCGGGATCGAAGGCATCGCAGAAGCCGCCGCAGCAACCCTGTTGCAGTGATCGGCACATAGAATTGAAAATCGAATACGACGCGTCCCAAGGGGCGCGTCGTATTGCTTTGAAACACCCCTGAATTCCGGAACGAACAGACATGAGCGATTGGCCCAAGGGATACGGAGTAATCATCCTCGATACCGTGGACAGCACCAACGCCGAAGCGGCGCGCCGTGCCGATGTGGATCAGGGCGCGTTCTGGATCATGGCGCATGAGCAGACGGCAGCACGTGGCCGACGGGGCAGGGCATGGGCCAACCCCAAAGGCAACCTTGCCGCCACACTGGTCCTGCGCCCAGTCGGTCCGCCGCAACTGTTCGCGTTGCGGTCTTTCGTGGCCTCTTTGGCGCTCTATGATGCGCTGGTCTCTGTTACAGGCCGACCGGAGGCGTTCTCGTTGAAGTGGCCGAACGATGTGCTGCTGAACGGTGGCAAGCTCGCGGGCATTCTGCTGGAAACCGTTGGGCGGTCTCAGGCTTTGGCGATAGGTATCGGTGTGAACCTGCAAAACGCGCCCCATCAGGCCGAAGTCGAAGAGGGCGCGGTACGCCCCGTCTCGCTGGTGTCAGAAACCGGTGCAGACGTTGATACCGAAACCTTCCTGACCGAACTGGCGGCGGCTTTTGCCGTCCGCGAACATTCCTTGGCAACGTATGGCTTTGGCCCGACGCGCGAAGCATGGCTCGCGCGCGCCGCGCGCTTGGGTGAGGTCATAACAGCACGGACCGTAACGTCCGAAACCGTCGGAACCTTTGAGACGGTGGACGCATCGGGCAATCTTGTCTTAAAGACCAGCAAGGGCCGCGAAAGCATTGCGGCGGCTGATGTCTTTTTCTGAGGGGGCGAAGCACATGCTTCTGGCCATCGACTGCGGGAACACGAATACGGTCTTTTCCATCTGGGACGGGACCAGCTTTATCGCGACGTGGCGGACCGCGACGGACCATAACCGGACGGCGGACCAGTATTATGTCTGGCTGTCGACCCTGATGGCTGCCCAGAAAATCGACGCTGAAATCACCGATGTGATCATCTCGACCACAGTGCCGCGTGTGGTGTTCAACCTGCGCGTCCTGTCGGATCGCTATTTTAACACCCGGCCGCTGGTGGTGGGTAAGCCTGAATGCGACCTGCCGGTTGACGTGCGCGTCGATGCGGGCACGCAAGTCGGGCCTGACCGCCTTGTAAATACGGTTGCGGGTTACGATCTGTATGGGGGTGACCTGATCGTGGTCGATTTCGGCACCGCAACAACCTTCGACGTTGTGGCCGCTGATGGCGCCTATATCGGTGGGGTGATTGCGCCGGGTGTGAACCTGTCGCTGCGCGCCCTGCACGAAGCCGCCGCTGCCCTGCCGCATGTCGATATCACCAAGCCGAACAAGGTGATCGGCACCAACACAGTAGAGTGTATGCAATCCGGCGTGTTCTGGGGATATGTCGGCGTCATTCGCGAAATCTGTTCAAGAATTAAGACGGAGCGCGACCGTCCTATGAAAATCATCGCGACGGGAGGGCTGGCCCCGTTGTTCCAGCAACACGAAGAGCTATTTGACGACTGGAAGGACGAGCTGACGATGCACGGACTGACTGTCATCCATCAGCACAACGTTACCAAAGGAAACTAACCGCTTATGAGCGAGAACCGCATTATCTACCTGCCCCTCGGTGGGGCCGGTGAGATTGGTATGAACTGCTATGTCTACGGATATGGCAAACCGGATGAAGAACGCCTGATCGTTGTCGATCTCGGCGTGACCTTCCCGGATATGGACACGTCACCGGGCGTGGACCTGATCTTTGCTGACATCACGTGGCTGAAAGAACGCCGCGACCGGATCGAGGCGATCTTTATCACCCACGCACACGAAGACCACGTTGGCGCCGTGGGGCACTATTGGGAACAGCTTGGCGCGCCGATCTATGCGCGTGCCTTCACTGCCAACATCGCCCGCCACAAGATGGCCGAGCATGGCCATTCGCCCGAAACCGTGCGCACGGCCTCGGCATGGCCGGAAACGATTACGGCAGGCCCGTTCACCGTTGGCTTTATGCCGATTTCGCATTCGATTCCCGAAAGTTCGGGACTGGTTATCGACACACCTTCGGGCCGTGTTGTGCACACTGGTGACTTTAAAATCGACGAAACGCCGGTCGTGGGCGAACCCTTCGACCGCGACGCGTGGGCCGAGTTGGGTCGGTCGGGAGTTAAGGCACTGGTCTGCGATTCAACCAACGTGTTTTCGCATCACGAAGGCCGCTCCGAGGCGCTTGTCGGCCCCGAGGTCGAAAAGCTTTTGCGCAGCGCGTCTGGAATGGTCGTCGCAACAACGTTTGCGTCGAACGTCGCACGTCTAAAAACGCTGGCCGAGGCTGGCGTCAAAGCGGGCCGTTCCATCGTTCTGATGGGCCGCGCGATGCGCCGCATGGTCGAAGCAGCTGTTGAAACGGGTGTCTTGAAAAACTTCCCCTCGGTTGTTCCGGTTGAAAACGCCAATGACATTCCGCGTGAAAACCTCATGCTGATCGTGACAGGGTCCCAAGGCGAACGCCGCGCGGCCTCTGCCCAACTGGCACGGGGCAAACACTTCGGGATCGAACTGAAGGAAGGCGACCTTTTCCTGTTCTCGTCGAAAACGATTCCGGGCAACGAAAAGGGCGTTATCCGCATCATGAACCAGCTGTCCGAACTGGGCGTTGATGTGGTTGATGACAGCTCGAACCTGTATCACGTATCCGGTCACGCAAACCGCCCCGATCTTGAGGCGATGCATGATCTGGTCAAGCCGCAGATCGTTATTCCGATGCACGGTGAACACCGTCACCTGCGCGAACATGCCAAGATTGCCGACAGCAAGGGCATGCAAGGCGTACTGGCTGTCAACGGGACCATGGTTGATCTGACAGGCAACGCCCCCAAGATCGTCGATTACATCGAAACAGGCCGCACATATCTGGACGGCTCCGTTCAAATCGGGGCACTTGATGGCATCGTGCGTGACCGTATCCGGATGGCGCTGAATGGTCATGTGATGGTCACGGTCATTCTGGATGAAGCGGACGAACCTCTGGGTGATCCGTGGTGTGATCTGAACGGTCTGCCGGAAACAGGCCGCAGCCGTCATTCGCTGGTCGAGATGCTGGAAGAAGAACTGGGGCAGGCGCTCATGCGCGCTGGCCGCAAGGTTCTGGCCGATGACGACAAGATCGAAGAGACCCTGCGTCGCGCGGCACGGAATGCCTGCCAGAACGAGATCGGCAAAAAGCCCGAGATCACAGTCGTGGTGTCGCGCCTTTCGGCCTGACAACCGACGACTGGTGAAACGAAAAAGGCCTGATCGAATGATCAGGCCTTTTTGTATTCTATTTTTAAAAAATCAGCTTGCGCGGCGTTCTTCAAAGCTCATGGCGATGAAGGACGGCATGTGATCGCCCATGCCAACGACCTTGTCGTCATTGCCGCGGCCACGACGGTTGTTGTCGCTTTTCTTGCGGTCATTCCGATCGTTGCGATCATTCCGCTCTTTTGCCTGCGGCTCTTCCTGCTGCATTGGCGCGGCTTCGGTCGCCTCGGATTGTTGATCTTTACTGCGGCTCCCACGGCCACTGCGGCTGCGGCGCTTGGGTTTTTCTTCTTTCGCCTCTTCCGGTGTCGCAGACGCTTCGACAACGTCACCCAGAGGATTTTCAAGGCGCGGGATCTCTTTCTGGATCAGCGTCTCGATATCGGCAAAGTTCTTGTCGTCACGCGGGCCACAAATCATCACGGCCTTACCGTCACGACCGGCACGGCCTGTACGACCGATACGGTGCACATAGTCTTCTGCGTGGCTGGGAACATCGTAGTTGAACACGTGGCTGACCGACGGCACGTCCAGACCACGGGCGGCAACGTCAGACGCCACAAGGATCTTCAGCTCGCCACCACGGAACTTGTCCAATGTGGCCGTCCGCTGCGACTGGTCCAGATCGCCATGGATCGGGGCCGCGTCGACGCCGTGTTTGTTCAGCGATTTCGCGACGATATCCACGTCCATCTTGCGGTTGCAGAAGACAACCGCGTTGACCAGCTTATCACCTTCGGCATCGATCAGGCTGCGCAGAATGGTGCGCTTTTCCTTATCGGCACGATCACGGCGCGACGGTTTGAACATCACCACACCCTGTTCGATCCGCTCGGACGCGGTGGCCTGACGGGCCACTTCGACACGCTCGGGCGCGGAGAGGAAGGTGTTTGTGATCCGTTCGATTTCCGGTGCCATGGTGGCCGAGAAGAAAAGCGTCTGGCGCGTGAACGGCGTGAGCGAGAAGATGCGTTCGATATCGGGAATAAAGCCCATGTCCAGCATCCGGTCGGCTTCGTCCACCACCATGATCTGAACGCCTGTCAGCAGCAGCTTACCGCGTTCGAAATGGTCCAGAAGACGGCCAGGCGTCGCGATCAGAACGTCAACGCCCTTATCGATCAGCTGGTCTTGTTCCTTAAAGCTGACGCCGCCGATCAACAGCGCCTTGGTCAGCTTTACGTGTTTTGCATAGGTGTCAAAGTTTTCCGCTACCTGAGCAGCCAGTTCACGCGTCGGGCACAGAACAAGGCTGCGCGGCATACGTGCGCGGGCGCGGCCACGGGCCAGAAGGGTGATCATCGGCAGCGTAAAGCTGGCGGTTTTCCCGGTACCGGTCTGGGCGATTCCCAGAACGTCCTTGCCCTCAATCGCGGCGGGAATTGCGCCTGCCTGAATGGGCGTTGGGGTTTCATAGCCAGCTTCTTCGATGGCTTTCAGCACTTTGGGGCTGAGGTTCAGATCAGAAAATTTCGTCATTTGTATCCGAGTTTTACGGACACAACTGCGGCCCGTACATCAACGTATGTGTGGGACCCGAATGGTCGCCGAGCGGTAGCAGTGGCCGCTTTAGTGTGGCCCGTCTAGCGAAAACTGGTGAAATCGTCAATCTACGCCCGTGATTTAAGGCGGATTGCCCTTTGGTCAAAGGTTGAAGTGTTTAGAAAGCAACGCCTTGGGCTGGAAATCGATTTGCCGCAACAGCCCTTCTTTGTCTAACGCTGCCCGCAGAGAGGGCGTTGCGGTCGCGACGTCCTCGTAAAACTGCCGCAAGGCCGCTACGCCACCGTCTGCTTCGATGGTTTGAAACAGATCATGAAGGGACATCGAGCGATCCCGTTTGACCTGCGGTTTCAGATCGGCGCGATACGACCCGCGTTCCAGACGAAAGCGGTAGGCGTGAATAAAGTGATCCCAACTGTCGGCATGGAAATGGGCAAGCGAGATCTGGCTCAGTTCCACCATGCCGGGGTTCTGGACGTCGTCGCGGATCACATTGTGGATTTTGATATCCAGACCTTTGTGGCCCGTGCGGAAGAACAACTTGCCCGCGACATGACTTAGAAAGCCGCCTGACAGATGTTCTGACCATCTAGAAAAGCAACGGTCTGTCGCGGCTTGGCGCAGCTTCGGGTCCCGATGAAAGGCTTTGAAATAACGCGAGTTTTCAGGATCGCCTTCGGCCGGAGCCAATGCCTCGATCGGCCGGACACGGGCGCAGAAGGTGTCTTGTGGCAGGTTGGCCAGAACCTCGGCTACGGACTGGTCCGGGATCAGGAATTCATCCACGTCGATATGCGCCAACCAGTCCACGTCGGGCTTTTGGTTGTTGGCGTGTCGCGCATTGGCGCATTGGCGTACCTGATGTTTGACAGGGCGGCGGTTGCGTTTTTCCCACCACGCTTCATCAGTGTGGATCGCGCGGATTTTCGGATGCGCATTCAGGATGGCCTGCGTTTCCGGATCGGGATCGTCGAGGTAGATGAACAGCCTGTCGGCACCAAGGTCCAGATGCCACGCAGCGAATTCCAGCACCTTTTGCTGCCGGGCATTGGTCGTGGTGACAATTCCCCAGCGGGTCATGGCAGATCCCCGAACACACGCCTGACGGCGCCATCCAGATCAAAGTCATGTTCCACCAACATTCCATGTTCAGACAGGCGTTGCCGCAAATCGGGCGTGTCCAAGGCGACTTCGTTAAACAGCGCGCGCAGCCCGTCTTCGCCGTCTTCTTCGATCAGAAGGTCCAGAATGTCGCCCAACAGAATCTTGTCCGGATCGTCGGTTTTGCGCCGGTACGACCCTTTGGTCTGGCGGAATTCGAGGTGCTGTTTGAAATGTTCCCACGACGGGGCGTGGAAATGGGCCACCGCGACCGACGTCAGGTCTTGGTTATCGGTGATTTCCGTGCCTTGGTACTTCAGCGTGTGAATGCCGAAACGGGCATCTTCAATACCTGTCCGCGCAAAGACCTTGCCCGAAACGTGGCTAAGAAACCCGCCCCAGAGGTGCATGCCAAAGGTGGGATAGATATCTTCCAACTTGGCCTTGGCGACGCCCGCCGCCAGATGGGTGCGTTTGAATGCGGTTGGCGTGCGTGCGTCATCTGCCAGCGCCTCGATCGCTGGAATGCGCAGAAAGGCGGTTTTGGGCGATGCCGTTGCCAGAGCCGAGACAATATCGCTGTCGGGCAGCAGGAATTCGTCCACGTCGATATGCGCAAGCCAGTCGATGCTGCCAGCGGCCTCGCGTAACGTCCGCGTGGCATTGAAGGCCTGTCTCAACTGGTGCTGCTCCATCCGGTTTTTGCCCGTGGCCTTCCAGTAGGCATCATCACACTGGATGATTTTGACTTGGCTGAAGGGCGCAAAATAGTCCGCAACCGCGGCATCAGGTTCATCCAGATAAATCCAGATTTCATGTGCGCCCAATTCAAGGTGATGCGCCACGAAGCGCGCAATGTCAGTAAGCGGCGCTTTGATCGTCGCAACAATGCCCCAACGAAGGGTTCTGACATCTAAAGCGCGCGGGTTGTCCGGTACGACAACCGGGTTGGGCGCTTCTGCCTCATGCGCACCTGCGGGGCGTTCTTCCTGACGTTTTTTGCGTTTGCGCATGGTCATCAGGCGGCGAAAAACAGTGCGGTCGTCGTGAATAAGAAGATCGATCAGATGCTGGGCCAAGGGGGCAACGACAGGGTCCTGACAGGCCTCTTGCCAGAGCCGCCCGAGCATATTCACGTCCAACCCGCCGCTGGTGATCGAATAGGGATCCATCTCAAGCGGAAGGGACGCGCGCACTTTGTCCTTCAGGGCAAAGGGTTTGTCGGGCGTCTTTCCGGAATACAGGCGTTCGTTTTCATAAAGCTTCATTGTGCCGAACAGCGTCGACAGCGCCAAACCCGTGCTGCGCTGGATGGCGTTCACGCCATGATCCCCAAAGGTGGTGATCGCAGAGACAAGCCAGCGGGCATCAAGATGCTTGAGAAGATGGTCATACTCCTCGGCCCAGATTTTCTGGAAAAGGGCAGGGGCATGATCGGGAAAAGATCGTTTGCGCAGATGCGCGATGGTCAACCCGTGAAGGGCGCAAAGCTCGGACGAGCCATACAGTTCGCGACGCACCTCAAAGGTCTTGCGGTGATGATCCGACCGGAAGGGGCGTTCAAATTCCGGCTGCTTTTCGGGGTTTGGAACGATCAGTTGTGTCAGCGCGTGCAGATCGGTGTCCAAGCCTGCCAGCGCCTCGTCCTTGGCAAAGCCCAAAGCATCGCGGCGGCCTTCCATCTGTTTCAGGACGGCCTGTATGCCACCGGGATAGGTGGGCGTTTTATCACTCTCGCGACTGCTCATGGCGCAACCTTGGCCGAGTGGCGCGGACCGGGCAAGATTGATCGCACCGGATATCGCGCCGCTGTGGCAGGATCAGGACAAGTTTTCAGACGTTTCGGGGCCTTACGCCTTATCCGACCATCATTTCCTTGGTCGACGACAGGGTAATTTCCGGATTGTCGCGGACAACACGATCAATGTCCCACTGAAGGCGGGTCATATAGACGACGTCGCCATCGTTATCGTGGGCAATGTGCTGTTTGTTCGCGTTCACGAACTTGTCCACGTCGTCTTTCTTGCCGTGCACCCAACGGGCCGAGGTGAACTGAGACGCCTCAAAGCGCACAGGCAGGCCGTATTCCAGTTCGATCCGGCTGCCCAGAACTTCGAACTGAAGCGCGCCAACAACGCCGACGATAAAGCCCGAGCCGAAGGCGGGTTTGAACACTTTGGCCGCGCCCTCTTCGGCAAACTGCATCAGCGCCTTTTCAAGGTGCTTGGCCTTCATCGGGTCGCCTGCACGGCAGCTTTGCAGCAGTTCCGGCGCGAACGACGGGATGCCTGTGACCTTGATGGATTCGCCTTCGGTCAGCGTGTCGCCAATGCGCAGCTGGCCGTGGTTCGGGATGCCGATGATATCGCCGGCCCATGCCTCTTCCGCCAGTTCACGGTCAGAGGCGAGGAACAGCACGGGGTTCGAAATTGCCATGGGCTTTTTCGTGCGCACATGCGTCAGCTTCATGCCACGCTGGAAGTGGCCCGACGACAAGCGCAGGAACGCCACGCGGTCGCGGTGCTTCGGGTCCATGTTGGCCTGTACCTTGAACACAAAGCCCGAGACCTTCTTTTCCTCTGGCGCGATTTCACGCGGCTCGGCCCGGGTCGGTTGGGGTTCGGGCGCAAGACGACCTATGCCTTCCATCAATTCCTTCACGCCGAAAGAGTTGATGGCAGAACCGAACCAGATCGGCGTCAGGTGACCTTCAAGAACGGCTTGGGCATCAAGCGGCGGCAGCAGTTCGCGGGCCATTTCGACCTCTTCACGCAGCTGTTCCAGCAACTCGGCAGGCACGTGTTCGGCCAATTTCGGATCGTCCAGACCTTCCAGCTTGATCGACTCGGCGACCTTGTTCCGGTCGGCACGGTCCATCAGTTCCAGCCGGTCGTTGATCATGTCGTATGCGCCAAGGAAATCGCGACCAACCCCGATGGGCCAGGACGCAGGCGTGACGTCAATCGCCAGATTTTCCTGAATTTCGTCAATGATCTCGAACGTGTCGCGGCTTTCGCGGTCCATCTTGTTACAGAAGGTCAGGATCGGCAGATCACGCAGGCGGCAGACCTCGAACAGCTTTTGTGTCTGGCTTTCAACACCCTTCGCGCCGTCGATCACCATCACAGCCGCATCCACCGCCGTCAGGGTGCGATAGGTGTCTTCGGAAAAGTCCGAGTGACCGGGGGTGTCGACAAGGTTGAAGCGATACTTGCCGAAATCAAACGACATCGCCGAGGCCGAGACCGAGATACCGCGGTCTTTTTCCATTTGCATAAAGTCCGATCGCGTGCGGCGGGCTTCACCCTTGGCACGGACCTGACCGGCCATCTGGATCGCCCCGCCGAAAAGCAGGAACTTTTCGGTCAGCGTCGTCTTACCCGCGTCGGGGTGAGAGATGATCGCAAAGGTACGGCGCCGCGCGATTTCGGGCGGCAATTCGGGGCGGTTTGAAGCGGTATCCAACATGCCCGCGCATATACCTGCGCGATGGGGCGGCGGCAATGGGGTTAGATCATCGCCAGCCCACTGCCGGAATTGTTGTGGACGTGGACATGGAATCAGCGTATCGATGAGAACATTATGTGAACATGAGATTGGAGTGGGGCTGTGACGCTAGAAGAAATTGCAAACGCATTGGTTGAAGGATGCCGGAAGGGCGAAGAACTGGCCAATCTGGATGTGCTGTATGCGCCCGATGCGGTGTCGATTGAACCGCGGGATATGGAGGGGCAGCCAGAGGGCAGCCGCCGGACCGAAGGTTTAGATGGCATCAAGGGCAAGCACGCGTGGTTCGAAAGCGCGATTGAGTTGCATGAGCAGGTTGTCGAAGGGCCGTTTTTGCACGGGACAGACCGCTTTGCCGTTTGCTTCAAGATTGATGCAACAGATCGCGCAACCGGTCAGCGGATGCCCATGCATGACGTTGGCGTCTACACCGTTGCGAACGGAAAGATCGTGCAAGAAGAGTTTTTTTATTGATCTGATCGAGCGCGGGCGGGTCGCCCGCGCGCTTTATATCTCGGCCTGTCGCCTTCGGCTTTCGGCCTCGGGCCGCCGTTTGGCTGGTGTTGTGTGATAATCAGCCGGATGACGACTTGCGCAGGATCGCGGCCACGTCGTGGCCTTTCAGAAGTGCTTCCTGCACCTCAAGCGCCTGATGGGAACGGTCGGAATGGCCTTCGGTGAATTCCTCGAGCATGTCTTGCACATCATCGGGCAGGGACGCCTGCCGCTGCGTGTCCAAGAGCATGGTTTCAGCCGCGATGCCTTCGGCGTAGATAATCTGGTGCCGGTCGAACAGCATTTCGTAGTATTCCACAAAGCCGCCTTCGTGGCGCACGATCGTGGTTTCATTGACCAGATGTTTTACGCGGACCAGAAGCTCGGCCCGACCTGCACCGATGCGGTCGACACGCTGGTAGATGAACAGGCGGTGATCGGGGCTAACGACCAGATCGTTTGTGTTGTTCAGCGTACCGGCCTTGATCAGGATCGGGGCGAAATCGCCGGTGGCGCGCACAGTCCTATGGCCGATCCAGCGCAAGGTTTGCGGGCCGTCATCGCGCGTCAGGATTTTATCGCCGACCTTCAGGTCTTCGACAGGGCGTTGGGCGCCTGTTGCCATGGTGATCAGCGTGCCGCGCGTGAAAGACACGCAGGCCAGCTGCGCGAACTTTTGCAACGCGCCTTCTGTGTCGATGCCCACCAGAACGTAATCCACGCGGCGCTGCATATCGGCCAGCGGCAGAAGGTAGACGCCCGCGATATCGAACTCGGCGTCGGTTTCGACCAAAACCAGTGCCTCGCTTGTTTCACCAGTACCGGACATCAGCGTGATGACGCAGTCCAGATGCAAATCCGCACCCGACTGACCGATCTCGCTGTCTTTGCCAATCTGAAAGGGGGCATCATGACGCGCGATCACCGACAGGCGAACCGCATTGGCCACTGGCGACAGGCGGTAAACATCATCCAGCGCCACGTCGTCAGAGGTGCCAAGGCTGTCGCCAAGGTTTGCGCCGTTCGACACACGAAAATGATCCGCGCGATAGACGGTAAGTGTCTGCGAGGCTTCTATGTCTCTGTTGTACATTGGTCTATTCTACGCAAACGACAGTGGGGGTATACGGGCAACTGATAACTCTTTCGATAACACGGGTGGCGATTGCGATCCATGCCGCGCAGCGGGCCTGAGAGGGTGCGACCGCATAGCTGAAGACAAGTGAGAACAGGAGCAATTTATGGATTTGGGACTAAAGGGCAAGCGTGCACTTGTAACCGCGTCTAGCAAGGGGTTGGGTCGTGGCTGTGCAGAGGCGCTGGCCGAGGCTGGCGTCGATCTGGTTTTGAATGCGCGCGGAGAAGAGGCGCTGGAGGCGACAGCCGCTGAAATCCGCGATGCCTATGGCGTCGGTGTCACGGCGGTTGCCGCAGATATCACCACCGACGAAGGCCGTGCCAAGGTTCTGGATGCGGCGGGAACAGTCGACATTCTGGTGACGAACGCAGGCGGCCCGCCCCCGGGGATCTGGAGCGACTGGTCGCGTGATGATTTCATCAAGGCGTTGGATGCCAATATGTTGGCGCCCATTGCTTTGATGCAGGCCGTCCTGCCAGCGATGATCGAAAAGGGGTGGGGCCGTGTGGTCAATATCACTTCGCAGTCGGTCAAAGCCCCGATTGCGGCGCTGGGGCTTTCGAATTCGGCGCGTGCCGGTCTGACGGGGTTTGTCGCGGGCACCTCCCGTCAGGTGGCGCCGTTCGGTGTGACCATCAACAACCTTCTGCCGGGCATTCACGCGACGGATCGGGCTGTTGGGTTGGACACCGGCGTTGCCAAGCAGCAGGGGATGACATTGGATGAGGCCCGCGCGGCCCGTGAAGCGACCATTCCTGCGCGGCGCTATGGTACCGCAAAAGAGTTCGGCCAGACCTGTGCCTTCCTGTGTTCGCAGCACGCGGGCTTTATCGTCGGGCAGAACATTCTGCTGGATGGTGGCGCAACAAACGCGACCCTCTGAAATGGCGCGAGGTCCAGACGGGCAGGGCGGCGGCGCGGGCGCGTCGTTGTCCGACCAGTTGTTCAATGAGGCCAGCATTGGCGACTTGGCGCGCGAGTATTCGGTGCTGCCACGCTTTGACGCTGAACGTTTCGTCTCGGACACGCTCGGCGGCTTAGCAGGGCGTGGTCTGCTGGAACGGCTGGATTGGATCGCGACCTGTGTCGAGGCCCAGATGCCCCGCGACTTTCCGTCGATGGTCGAGGCGCTGCGCGCCGCGATGCCGCCGCGGTTGGATCCGTCTTTGACCGACAACGATTTCGGTAGGTTTATCCATGCGGTGCCGGGCATTTTGGCCGTGCGCCACGGGCTGGCAGACCATCGCGATCTGGCGCTGGATCTGTTGCACGATGCGACGCAGCGCTTTTCAATGGAATTCTATATCCGACCCTTTCTGAACCGCTGGCCAGAGGAAACCTTGTCGCGCCTGCACCTTTGGGCCGAGGATGAAAACTACCATGTGCGGCGTCTGGTGTCCGAAGGCACACGCCCGCGTTTGCCGTGGGCTGCAAATATCACGATCGATCCGTTGGTGCCCTTGGGCCTGCTGGATAAACTGCACGCCGATAACGCGCGGTTCGTGACGCGTTCTGTTGCCAACCATTTGAATGATTTGTCGAAAATCGCACCCGATGCGGTGACAGGCAGGCTGTCTGTCTGGGCGTCTCAAGGGCGTCAGTCGGAGAAAGAGCTGGAGTGGATGACGCGCCATGCTTTGCGGACAGCGGTCAAGCGGGGTGAGCCAAAGGCGCTGGCGTTGCTGGGCTTTGATCCCGATGTGAACGTGAAAGTCGGCCTGACCTTGGCGCATGATCAGGTGCGCATCGGGGATGCACTGCAGTTTGATGTCGACCTGTCAGGCACGGCCAACAGCAAGCTTATGGTGGACTACCGTATCCGTTTTCATCGTCCGTCGGGTCGCATGGGTGAAAAGGTATTCAAGCTCGGGCAGGCATCAGCAATGCCTGTAACCTTGTCAAAAAGCCATTCGATCAAGGCCAACGCCAGCACGTTCACATGGCACGAAGGCCCGCACGAATTGATCATTCAAGTGAATGGAAAGGACGTCGCTCAAGCGCCGTTTCTGGTGACGAACTAGGCGCTCGTCCACTTCGCCTCAAGCTTGCGCAGCGCGGCGATGCGGTCTTCGGTGGCGGGGTGGCTCATCAACCATGCGGGCACCACGCCTTTGCGCGATTTGGTCAGATCTTCCAGTTTTCCAAACAGCGAAATCTGCGGGCCGATCCCGATGCCAGCCTTGGACAAAAGGGCCGCGGCATATGCGTCGGCCTCGTATTCATCCGACCGCGACAGCCGCGCGGCCAACATGGACGTCAGCGCGTTGGCGATCAGAACGCCAATACCGGGCAGGATACGTCCGATGATCAGGATCAGCGCCGTGCGCAGTGCGTTTTGGCCCGAGAAATCGATCATACGGCGCCGCGAATGGCCAAGCGCCACGTGCCCCAATTCATGCGCGATGACCGATGTCAGTTCTGCGGCTGTCACCTCGCCCTGACGGTATTTGTTGAAAAAACCGCGCGTGATGAAAATCCGCCCGTCGGGCGCGGCCAAGCCGTTCACCGGATCGACTTCGTAGATATGTACCTTGATGCGCGGCAGATCGAGCGCGGCAGCCAGTTTGTCTGTGAACTGTTTCAACTGAGGATCAGCCAGCTCGGTCGACTGCTGGTCCAATGTCTTACCCAGACGCCATGCCGAAAAGCGGTACATGATGATCCCGTAGATAATGGCCAGAAGAAGGGGCGTGAATTTCAACATGCGCTTAATATGGGGCGGCGCGGGAAGGTCGCCAAGGGCGGAATTGTCGCCCTAGGTCAGAACCCGCATCCCGCGTTCCAACCCTTCCAGTGTCATCGGCACCATGCGGTTGTCGAAGATTTCCTGAATAAGCCCGATGGACTGGGTGTAGGGCCAGTATTTTTCCGGCACCGGATTGATCCAAAGGTGGTTCGGCCACTGTTCACGGGCACGTTCGAGCCAGACTTGTCCGGCCTCGGGGTTCCAGTGTTCGTTGGCCCCACCCGGATGCACGATTTCATACGGTGACATCGATGCGTCACCTACGAAAATGCATTTGTAGTCAGAGCCATAGGTCCGCAGGATTTCGTGCGTCGGCGTCTGTTCGTCCCAGCGGCGGCGGTTGTCCTTCCACACGCCTTCATACAGACAGTTGTGGAAGTAATAGTGTTCAAGATGTTTGAATTCCGCACGGGCAGCGGAAAACAGTTCCTCGACCACTTTGATATGCGCATCCATCGATCCGCCGATATCAAAGAACAACAGAACCTTCACGGCATTGCGTCGTTCAGGGCGGGTTTTGACGTCAAGATAACCGTTTTCGGCTGTGGCGCGGATGGTGCCGTCCAGATCCAGTTCGTCTGCTGCCCCGTCACGTGCCCATTTACGAAGTCGTTTCAAGGCGACCTTGATGTTGCGCGTACCCAGTTCGACGCTGTCATCGAGATTGCGAAACTCGCGCTTGTCCCAAACCTTGACCGCGCGCTTGTGGCGGCTTTCGTTCTGGCCGATGCGGACGCCTTCAGGATTGTAACCATAGGCCCCGAACGGGGATGTTCCGGCCGTACCGACCCATTTGTTGCCCCCCTGATGGCGACCCTGCTGTTCTTTCAGGCGCTCTTTCAGGGTTTCCATCAGTTTATCAAAGCCGCCTAGCGCTTCGATCTCGGCCTTTTCTTCGTCGCTCAGATGCTTTTCAGCCATCTTGCGCAGCCAGTCTTCGGGCAGGTCGACAGCGCTCAGAACCTGATCGGCACTGATCTGTTCTAACCCTTGAAAGCTGTGGGCAAAGGCGCGGTCGAAACGGTCGATATGCCGTTCGTCTTTCACCATGGCCGTGCGGGCCAGATAGTAGAATGTCTCGGGGTCATAGGTGGCGAGCCCTGCGCGCAGTCCTTCCAGAAAGGACAGGTATTCGCGCAAGGACACCGGAACACCGGCAGAGCGGAGCGTTTCGAAGAACGGGACAAACATGTCCTGTTCTTACAGCACGATCTTTTCGATGACGATGGTAATGATCAGGCCGATCACAGCAAAAAGAATGGCGTAGACCGCGGCGTACTGAGCAATATCTGCAGCGTTTCCTTTGCGGCGTTTGGCGTTAAAGCCCCCAAGCAAGGCCCCAATCAGAGCAGCTGCAATAACGATCATAACCGGCCGATCCTTCCTTTTAGCGGGTTAAGGGAACCTATCTCGCGCAGCTTTGCGCGGACGGCCCAATCCGGACCGAAGCCGTATCTTGCCCAGCCGATGCTGTCCACCCGTACTTCGCGCCCTGCGGTCACTTGTCCACCTAGGTCAAGCGCTTCGGCGCGCAAGAGCATGAGGGTCGACAAAAGCGCTGCGTTTTCGTGGCGGGCCGCGACGTCAAGGTGCGGGCGCAGGATGTCCAGGGCCTGATCAGGCTGGTTCTGGCTGATGGCAAAGGCGGCCAGTTGCGACGCGACATAAGCGCGGTGCAGGCGGGTGCGCGGGGAGGCGGCAAAGAATTTGTCCGCCGCAAGGAACGAGCGTTGCGCGGCAGAGGGATCTTCGGACTGCAGAATGCGGCCCATGGCGTAGTGCGAAAATCCACGACGGTGATCCTGCCAGCCCATGGCCGTCGCGATTTGTAGCGCCTCGTAGGCTGCGGCACGACGCTGCGCATCGCTGGCAACAGGGCCAAGGGCGGTTTGGATGGCGCTGATCCACGCGCGCGGCGTGCGCGAGATGTTGCGGCTTGGAATGCGTTCGCCAGCCGGGTTCAGACGGGCAAGAATGGCGGGAAGGCGCTGGGCGACCTCACCTTGTGACATGCCGTTGCGCAGGGCCGGATCGTAATAGGCGCGCAGGACCAGCATATCGAAGCCGGTCAGAACCGTGTGGACGTTGTCGTCGTTGAAGACAGAATCCGGCAAACGATACAGATCGTTCAGCGGGCCAATGGCCTGCGCCAGTTCTTCGTGCAGGCAGTCACGCACTTCTTGCGGGCTGGCGTCTGCGGGGATGAAAACAGCGACGCGTTCGCGGCGATCCATGCGGGACCAGTTCACAACAGACGTGCGGCGTGCTTTTCCGTATTCGGCCAAAGACGACACGTTGGGTACAACAAAACAAGCAGCTTGCGGCAGGTAACGGCGGATTTCCGAACGCGGCACAGCCTCGACCGTGACTTGGGACGAACGATCTTGCGACAATCCGATGTCGATATGTGCTTCGGTCCGCAAGCGGTGCACGACACGGTTCAGGTCTGATGGCAGTGTCGGCGGCGGCGAACCCGTGACGCGAATGCGAATCGGGCCTTCGAAACGGGTCAACTTGGTCAGGCCACGGCCGCTTTCCAGCGTAAAGGCCAGATCAAGGAAATCACGGGCGATATCGCGGTTCGATGCCTCGGGCGCGTAGGGGCGGGGCACCGCAAATGTTTTCATCGCGGGCAAAGTGCTTTCGGCCATGGTGGCGGCACGTGTGGTCACTTCGTTCGGCGAAACGGGCACACAAGCACCCAGCAGCAGATACAATGGAAGGATAAATCGACGCATCAGATACTCTGGGGTTGGAAGCTCAGGTTGAACACGTCAGTCGCGCCTTTGCGGCGTTTTTCCGTGTCTTTGAACATCCGAACGAACCAGAGAGTGACGGCTGCCAAGCCATATATTTTTGGTTGGCGAAAGTGTGTGCTGTCTGTCAGGAAATCTGTTTCCGATACGGCCTTCGCGCCCTGCAAATCCTTGCAGGATGTCGCGTCACTGGACATTGCCAATGCGGGCACAATATTTTGGGCGATGCGCGCAATGCACATCGTTTTAGAACCGTTGTCGGACACGTTTGAAGCCTGCCTGCTCAATTCGGATGTTCAAGACATCCATGTTTTTTTTGTCCACTGTTGGGACACTATAGGGCAAAATCAGGGAATTACGCCACGGTTGAGAAACGTGGCTTGTTAATTTTCCGACAACTTCCCTGAGTTTTGTTAAAGTTATTTGTTTTCAGAGGGTTTTGAGCGGCTTTTCAGCAACAACTGCAGGTTGGGGCGGGGTAGAAACCACAGGGTTCAGCGATAAAATGCCGAAAATCCTGTGTCCACCAATGCCACAATCTACGTCGGCGGAATGTGTTTTTGCGCGAAAGGCCGGACTTACCGGCCTTGGCGACGCGCCATGAACGCGAGTCTTTCGAACAGGTGCACGTCCTGTTCGTTCTTCAGCAGCGCACCGTGCAGCTTGGGCAGGGCATTCGCGCCATCGCGTTTCAGATCTTCGGGCTCCAGATCCTCGGCCAGAAGCAGTTTCAGCCAATCCAGAACCTCAGAAGTCGACGGTTTTTTCTTCAAGCCGGGCTGTTCGCGCACTTCGTAGAACTGCGTCAGCGCCTCGGTCAGAAGGGCGGGTTTGATGCCCGGGTGGTGTACTTCGACGATACGGCGCAGCGTGTCGGGATCGGGAAAACGGATGTAATGGAAAAAGCAGCGGCGCAGGAAAGCGTCGGGCAATTCCTTTTCGTTGTTCGAGGTGATGATCACGATCGGGCGGTTTTGCGCCTTGATCGTTTCGCCGGTCTCGTAAACGTGAAATTCCATCTTATCGAGTTCTTGAAGCAGGTCGTTCGGGAACTCGATATCGGCTTTGTCGACCTCGTCGATCAGCAGAACAACACGCTCATCTGCCTCGAACGCCTGCCACAGTTTGCCCTTGCGGATATAGTTCTTGACGTCATTGACGCGTTCGTCGCCCAACTGACTGTCACGAAGCCGGCTGACGGCGTCGTATTCGTACAGGCCCTGTTGTGCCTTGGTCGTGGATTTGATGTTCCATTCCAACATCTTGGCGCCCAAAGCGTCGGCGACCTGACGGGCCAGTTCTGTTTTGCCGGTACCGGGTTCACCCTTGACCAAAAGGGGGCGTTCCAAAGTGATTGCGGCATTCACGGCGACTGTTAGGTCGTCGGTGGCAACATAGCGATCAGTTCCGTCAAAACGTGCAGTCATCGTCAAGTACTCTTATTCAGGGTCCTGACTGAGGTAGACATCCCTGACGGCATTGGCAAGCGCTGCACGCAATAGCGCCATAACGTTATTTGACTGTGTGTTTACTTAGAAAACGACCTTTCGGTAGTGACATCCTGTGAACGTTCATTTAATGCCACGCCGTAGGGGAGCCGGTTTACTGGAGAGTATTTTTATCATGGCAGAAATCGGCATTACTAAGGGTACGGAAATGAAGCCTGAATCTTTTCTTCCTGATGATTACCGTCCTGCCGAGGACGAGCCGTTTATGAATGACCGCCAGCTTGAATATTTTCGGCGTAAGCTGGTTGCCTGGAAACACGAACTGCTCGCGGATAGCCGCGATACGATTGAGGGTCTGCAAGACAGCACCCGCAACATTCCGGATGTGACAGATCGCGCAAGCGAAGAAACCGACCGTGCCCTTGAGCTGCGGACGCGTGACCGCCAGCGCAAACTGGTGTCCAAGATCGACGCAGCACTGCGCCGCATTGATGAGGGCGAGTTCGGTTACTGTGAAAAAACAGGTGAGCCGATCAGCCTCAAGCGCCTTGACGCACGCCCGATTGCGACCATGACATTGGAAGCACAGGAACAGCACGAACGCCGCGAAAAAGTTCACCGCGACGATTGATCTGATCCGAAACTGAAATTTGAAACGCCGGGGCATGTCCTCGGCGTTTTGCATTTTGCAGCAAGGATTGATCTAAGGGCAGGGAAGTCTGTCAAAGGGTGGCTTATGGATTTGTCAAAGACGCAGATCGCGATTGTTGGTGGGGGCGTCGCCGGTCTGGCCTCGGCGCTGGCGTTGCATCGGTTCGGCGCACAGGTCACCGTTTACGAACAGGCCGATGCGCTGACCGAGATAGGAGCAGGGCTTCAGATTTCGCCCAATGGTGTCTGTGTTCTGCGCGCATTGGGGCTTTTGCCTGAATTCGACAAAACGCCCCGCGCACGCGCTGTGTCGCTGCGCGATTACGCTCAGGGTCGCGAAGTGACCCGACTGGACCTGTCCCGTTTGCCCGAGGATCAGCAATATCTGTTGGTGCACCGCGCTGATTTGATCGAGGTTCTGGCCCGCGCTGTCAGGCAGGCAGGTATTCCGGTTCATCTGGGCGCAGTGGTGCAGGAAATCACCGAAGGCAGCCCCGCAACGATCAAGTTTACATCCGGCGACGTGGCCAAAGCCGATCTGGTTGTCGCGGCAGATGGCCTGCATTCCGTTCTCAGACCGCATTTGAACCCCGCTACCAAGTCCTTTTTCACAGGGCAGGTGGCATGGCGTGCGATTGTCCCGAACGTCACGCATCACCCGTTTGAGGCACAGGTCCACATGGGGCCGGGGCGTCATATGGTCAGTTATCCACTGCGCGACGGATCGGTTGTGAACATCGTCGCGGTCGAAGAGCGTCAGGCGTGGGCGGATGACGGTTGGCATCATCAGGATGATCCGGAAAACCTTCGGCGTGCATTTGCTGGCTTCGGCGGTGGGGCGAAACCGCTTTTGCAAGCGGTGGAACAGGTCAATCTGTGGGGGCTTCATCGCCACCCGGTTGCGAAAACATGGGTTGGCGATGGTGTGGCCCTGATCGGCGATGCCGCGCATCCGACGCTGCCGTTTCTGGCGCAGGGTGCAAACATGGCGCTTGAGGATGCCTGGTGCCTGGCGGACAGTCTATCGAAGGCCGAGACCCAGAAAGACGGATTGGCGCGGTATCAGCAACGTCGCCTGCAACGCGTTCCGCGTGTCATCGCCACGGCCAACGGAAACGCGAAAAAATTCCATCTGTCCAACCCCTTGATCCGCCGCGCGGCCCATACAGTTCTGTCGTTGGGTGGCAGATTTGCCCCCGATCAGATGCTGCATCAGTTCGATTGGCTCTATGGATTTGATGTGACCCGACAAACTTAACGGGTTGCACTTTGGAAGGGGCAGACAGCACTGTCAGACAGGTCTAAACAGGCAGGGGGAGGCCCGAGACCATGGATAACTTCGATCAAATTCCCGAAATTGCCCTAAAGTGGCATCAGGACGGGACAGGTGCGGTTCTTGCGACGGTCGTGCAGACGTGGGGCTCGGCCCCGCGCCGCGTTGGATCGCAGCTCGTGATTTCGGGCAAGGGCGACATTCAGGGCTCTGTGTCTGGTGGCTGCGTCGAAGGTGCGGTCATCATGGAGGCAATGGACGTGCTGGAAAGCGGCACCGGCAAGATGCTGGAATTCGGCGTCAGCGATGAAGACGCCTTTGCCGTCGGTCTGGCCTGTGGTGGCACCATCCGCGTGTGGATCGAACCGGTTGGCGCGGCATTGCCCGAGCCGCTTCTGGCGGATCTTGTCGCGGCCCGTGCTGCCCGTGAACCCGTCGCTTACGTCATCAACACCGATACCGGCGACCGCCGTCTGGATCGCTCGGGCCATGAAAGCCGCTTTGCGATGGATCGCTCTGGGTTCGAGGATGACGAGGCAACCTTTGTTGGCATTCACAACCCGCCTCTTCGTATGGTGATTGTTGGTGCGGTGCATATCGCGCAGGCGCTGGTCAAAATGGCCCGCATCACCGGCTATGATCCCTACATCATCGACCCGCGCGAAGCCTTCGCGTCCGAGGCCCGTTTCCCCGGTGAAACCATCCTGACCGACTGGCCGGACGACGCCGTCGATGAAATCGGTTTGGACACGCGTACGGCCTTGGTTCTGCTGACCCATGATCCCAAACTGGATGATCCGGCTCTGGAACGCGCGCTGACGTCAAAATGCTTTTATATCGGTGCTTTGGGGTCAACCCGAACCCACGCCAAACGTGTCGAGCGTCTGGGCAAGGCTGGCTACACAGACGATCAAATCGCCCGCATCCACGGCCCTGTGGGGCTCAACATCGGCGCGGCGGGCCCGTCTGAAATCGCAGTTTCAATCATGGCGCAAATCACCAGTGCACTAAGGCTTGGCGTATGAAATTCGGACCAGTCCCGCTTGATCAGGCCAAGGGCGGTATCCTTGCGCATTCCTGCCCGTTGTCGAACGGTCGGCGGCTGCGCAAAGGCAAAGAGCTGACCGACGATGACATCGAAACCCTGCGTACCGAGGGTCTGACGCAGGTCACCGTCGCGATATTCGAGGCACGCGATGTGCCCGAAGACGAAGCCGCCGACAGGTTGGCCAAGGCGCTGGTCCCTGATCCTGAAGCGGCCGAGATCGCCTTGGGGGTCGCAGCAACGGGGCGGGTCAATGTCACCTCGCGCATCGCTGGGATCGCTCAGGTTGATGCGAAGAAAATCCACGCGCTGAACCGCATTCATCCAATGATCACTGTTGCCACGGTGCCCGAATGGCAGCGGCTTGAGCCCAAGGATATGGTCGCGACGGTCAAAATCATCGCTTATGCGGTGCCTGAAACGGCGCTCGATGCGGCCTGTGACGCTGCACGGGACGCAATTTCGATGCGCGCCCCGCAATACAAAACCGCCGATCTGATCCAAAGTACAATCGGCGATGAGAATGGCGAAAAAGGCCATAAGGCGATTGCCGAACGTTTGGCGCGGCTCGGGGTGTCTTTGGGTGACAAATGCCTTGTCGGCCACCACGAAGACCAGATTGCAGATGCTCTGCTGGCCTCGGACGCAGAGGTGCTGTTCATCCTAACTGGTTCCGCCACCTCCGACATCCGTGACACCGCTCCCGAGGCCGTCGTGCGCGCAGGCGGCGAGGTTCACCATTTCGGCATGCCGGTCGACCCCGGCAACCTGTTGTTCTTCGGTGAACTGAACGGCAAACCGGTGATCGGGCTGCCCGGCTGCGCGCGCTCGCCTGCTTTGAATGGTGCAGACTGGGTTCTGGAACGAATCCTGTGTGGCGTCACCGTGACGCCGGATGACATCGCGGCGATGGGGGTTGGCGGTCTGCTGAAAGATATCCCGCTGCGGGGCCGTCTGCGTAACGCCAATTCAGACTAGGTATTTTCTGTCCCCAAATATTTTGGGGGAATTGGCCGCAGGCCAAGGGGGCAAAGCCCCAAACAAAAAAGGCACGCAAACTGCGTGCCTTTCCCAAAATCCTGAACCGTTCCGATTACTTGTTCGGACCGATCATCATGACCATCTGACGGCCTTCCATCTTGGGCATGTTTTCGATCTTGCCCAATTCCTTGACGTCTTCTGCCACGCGTTCCAGCAGATCGCGCCCGAGGTTCTGGTGCGCCATTTCACGACCACGGAACCGCAAAGTGACCTTCACCTTGTCGCCGTTTTCCAGAAACTTGAACACGTTGCGCATTTTGACTTCGTAGTCATGCGTGTCAGTGTTCGGACGGAACTTGACCTCTTTGACCTCGATGATCTTTTGCTTTTTGCGCGCTTCGGCCTCACGCTTTTGCTGTTCGTATTTGAACTTGCCAAAGTCCATGATCTTACACACGGGCGGCGTTGCGTTCGGCGAAATCTCGACCAGATCGAGACCTGCTTCGTCAGCAAGCTCCATGGCACGTGCCGGAGTCACAACTCCGATGTTTTCCCCTTCAGCGCCAATCAGGCGAATTTCGGGGACGCGGATACGATCATTGACACGGGGGCCAGTTTCGCGTTGGGGCGGCGCATTATGCGGTCTGCGGGCTATGGTTTTGGTCCTTTCGGTACATTTATCGAATGCGCAAGGTAAACTTGGGCAGACGCGCTTTCAAGCGGCAAAACGTCAAATTTGCAGCTATTTCCGTCGCTTTACCCTTGAAGCCACGCATTGATGGGCGCATCTGGTGCACGGGGGGCTGACAAACGGTTTTGTCACGAATGCCCTTAAGTGCCCAAAAAGGGAAAAGGTTATGAAAAATGTTCTTATTGGCGCAGCAGTTGTTGTAGCTGCCGGCGCTGGTTATTTCTGGTACACAGGTCAAACGCCTGAAGAGGCAATGGAGACTGTGTCCGAGGCAGCGACTACAGCGACCGAAACAGCCGCCAATGCAGCCGACGCTGCTGGCGACGCCGCGGGCAACGCAGTAGACAACGCAGCCGCAGCAGTCGAGGGCGCAGCCGACGCAACAGCAGAAGCTGCAGCGAATCTGGCAGATACAGCAACCGAAGCGGCCGAGAATGCAGCTGACGCAGCCGCAGATGCCGCTGCCGCCGCAACCGAAGCTGCTGGCGACGCAGTAGATGCCGCGCAGGAAGCCGCTGGCGATGCAGCCGCAGCCGCAGGCGACGCAGTTGATGCAGCGACAGACGCCGCCACAGACGCCGCAGCCGCAACAGCGGATGCAGCAGGTGATGCAGTAGACGCAGCACAAGAAACAGCAGCCGAAGCCGCTGATGCAGCTGCAGCTGTTGCTGCGGATGCCGCAGAAACAGCATCGAACGCTGCAGATGCCGCGACCGAAGCTGCATCTGACGCCGTAGATGCCGCCACAGAAACAGCCAAGGCAGCAGCAGACGCCGCAGCTGATGCAGCGGATGCTGCTACTGACGCGGCTGAAGAGGCCGTAGACGCTGCCGCTGACACAGCGACTGAAACAGCAGCAGAGGCGGCGGATGCCGCTGGCGACGCTGCAACAGAAGCGGCTCAGGCTGCGACCGAAGCTGCTGACGCTGCATCCGAGGCGGCTGATGCCGCTGCAGAAGCCGCAGACGCAGCGGAAGAAGCATCCGACGCTGCCGAAGAAGCAAACTCGGGTCTGGGTGAAGTTGCTGAACTGCTGACAGTCGAAGGTTTCGACTATGACAAAGTCATCGAAATGATCGACGGCTCCGAGCTGAACGCGATGGTTAAAACATCGACCAAAGCGGCTCTGACCCAAGCACGCGATAATCCGGAAATGCTGGAAGGCGTTCTGGAAAAGCTGAAAGACGCAATGGGCCTGACCCAGTAACGTCTGACAGCTCGTTAAACGAAAACGGCGCGAAGTTTCCTTCGCGCCGTTTTTTTATTTGTTTGGCAGAAGTTTAGTCCAAGAACGCTTTTTCGACCACGTAGTGTTTCGGGTCCGAGTTTGCGCCTTCTTCCAGACCGTAACCTTCCAACAGTTCTTTGATGTCGAGGTTGAACGCCAGGTTGCCACAGACCATCGCGCGGTCTGTTTCAGGGTTCAGCGGCTCAACGCCCAGATCGGCAAACACTTCGCCCGAGCGCATCAGATCGGTGATGCGGCCCATCTTGGGGCTCTCTTCACGTGTTGTGGTCGGGTAGTAGCGGATCTTGTTCAGGTTCTCTTCGCCGATCAGTTCCTGCATCAGCTCGTCCTGCTTGATGTCTTCGATCAGCTTGCGGCCATACTCCAACTCACCGACTTCGCGGCAGGTGTGGGTGATGATGACCTCGTCATAATCCTCATAGGTCTGCGGTTCGCGCAAAAGCGATGCAAACGGCGCAAAGCCGGTACCGGTCGAGAAGAACCAGATGCGCTTGCCGGGCAGCAGGGCGTCATGCACCAGCGTGCCAACGGGCTTGGGACGCAGGATGATTTCGTCGCCGGGTTGGATGTGCTGCAGTTTGGATGTCAGCGGGCCGTCCTGAACCTTGATCGAGTAGAACTCGAGCTCTTCGTCCCAGCTGGGCGAGGCAATGGAATAAGCGCGCAGCAGCGGCTTTTGCTTGCCCGTCTTGGGGTCGGGGTCGCCCATCAGGCCGATCATCACAAACTCGCCCGAGCGGAAGCGCAGCGACGCGGGGCGCGTTACGCGGAACGAAAACAGTTTGTCGGTCCAATGCTGCACCGATGTCACCTTCTGCGCGTCGGGCAGAGTAAGCTTGGGTGCATCTTTCAGCTTGTCGCGGGTCGTATCGGAAACGATCGCTTGTTCGGTCATATCAAAATCCTCGCCGGAGCATCCGACGCCTCTGAGGTAATCCGGTTTGTGTCATCACGAAAGGGGAGAGGTCTTTCGTGGGTCAATTAGCCCCGCACGCGGGACTGGTAGTCGTGCTGTTGCCAGTTGGCGCGGGACAGCCATTGATCTTCGGGCTGACGGGCGGCCAGATCATCGTTGATCTCGACCTCGTCAAAACCGGACCGGCGTGCCATGGCGTATTGCTCGGCAATCACGTGCCCTGCCGCCCGCAGGCGACCTTGGTAGCCACGTAAGCGCAAAAGGCGACCCAGTGTAAAGCCACGACCATCCGAAAAAGACGGAAAGGCCACGCGCACCATGTCGGCACCCTTGGTCAGGGTTTCAAGTTCTTCCGGCGACGTATCCGATGCGATCTCGACCGTTGCGCCCGTCCAATCGTCTGCGGCAAAACCGCTGTCTGTTACGATCACGCTCATGCGCTTTCTCCTTGTCTTGCGACGCGACCATCCACAATGTGAATGCCGCACTCTTCCTTGTCCTCACCGCGCCAGCGACCGGCACGGGGGTCTTCACCTGCGGCGACCTTACTGGTGCACGGGTGGCATCCGATCGACGGATAGCCTTGGGCGACCAGCGGGTGGCGGGGCAGGCGGTTCTCATCCATGTAGTTGCGCACGTCCTCGGGGTTCCAATGCGCAAGAGGGTTCACTTTGATCCGGCCTGTGGCCTCTTCAAGTTCAAAGAACTCAAGGCTGGCGCGGCTGCCGGACTGGTAGCGTTTGCGACCGGTGATCCAACCGTCAAACCCGTCCAGCGCCTGTTCCAGCGGAAGCGTTTTGCGCAGGGCGCAGCAGGCATCCTTATCCGAGAACCGCAAGGCACCGTAGGGGTCGTTGGCCGCCAGTTCCTGTTCCGATGTCCGGATGATCCGCACATCTTTCAGGCCCAGACGTTCCGATACCTCTGCCTGATAGGCCAGTGTTTCGGGAAACAGCAGGCGCGTGTCGATGAACAGCACCGGTGTATTCCGGTCGACCATGGCAATCAGGTGCAACAAGGCCACGGATTCCGCGCCAAAGCTGGACACCATCGCGATCTTGCCTGCCTCGGGATCCTTCAAGGCACCGCGCAGCACGTCGGTCGCGCCGTGATGGCGATACCGGTCGTTCAGGGATTTGACCCTGTCGGCCAATGCCTGAAGGTCGGCAACGCTTGTACCGCCTTCGGCATCGCCCGAGGGACGTCTATTATGCTGCATCGGCCTTTGCCTCTTCCTTGGGGGGATACAGCGCGGCTTTGAACGGCTCCATGCCGGTGCGGCGATACGTTTCCAGGAACGTTTCGTCGGCGCTGCTGCGAACCGCCAGATAGGTGCGCACGATGGTTTCGATGGCATCTACAACCGATTCAGCCGGGAAGCCGGGACCAGTCCGGTCGCCCAGATTGGCGTTCTCTGAATGATCGCCGCCCAGAGTGATCTGGTAGTTTTCGATGCCAGCGCGATCCAGACCCAGAATGCCGATGTGGCCCACGTGGTGGTGACCACATGCGTTGATGCAGCCGGAAATCTTGATCTTGATGTCACCGATTTCGTGCTCAAGCTTCAGTTCGTCGAACCGAACGGCAATTTCCTGTGCAATCGGGATCGAGCGGGCCGTGGCCAGCGCGCAGTAATCCATGCCCGGGCATGCGATGATGTCCGAGATCAGGCCGATGTTTGCTGTCGCCAGACCAACCTTTTTCAGCTCGGCGTGCAGCGCGGGCAGGTCGGATTTGTGGACGTGCGGCAGCACGACGTTCTGTTCGTGGCTGATGCGCAGTTCGTCGTGGCCGTATTTTTCGGCCAGATCCGCCATGACTTCCATCTGCTCGGCGCTTGCATCGCCCGGCGTTTCGCCGTGGGCCTTGATGCTGATCTGCGCGATGGCATAGCCGTTGATTTTGTGTTCGGTCAGGTTCGTATCGGCCCACGAACGGAAGACCGGATCGTTTTCATAGGCCTGATCAAACGCATCCGTCGGCGCGTTGCGGAACGCGGGCGGGTGGAAGTGCTTGCGGATTTCGGCCAGCAATTGCTGATCGACGCCTTTGAAGGTCGGCTTGACCTCGGCAAAGCGGGCATCCACCAGACGGCGGATTTCGTCGATGCCGTGTTCATGCACGGTGATCTTGATCCGCGCTTTGTATTTGTTGTCGCGACGGCCCAGAACGTTCCAGACGGACACGATAGCCTCAAGATACGGCAGCAGGTCTTCTTCGGTCACGAAGTCCGAGATCACCTTGCCAATCATCGGGGTCCGGCCAAGGCCACCACCAACGATGACCTGATAGCCGATCTCGCCGTCTTTCTCGACAATGCGGATGCCGATGTCGTGCGCTGCGGTCACGGCGCGGTCGTTCGGGCTGCCGGTGATGGCGATCTTGAACTTGCGCGGCATGAACTGGAATTCGGGGTGGTCTGTGGACCACTGGCGGATCAGTTCGGCAACGGGGCGCGGATCGGCGATTTCGTCGGCGGCGGCACCTGCGAAATGGTCTGCGGTCACGTTACGGATCGTGTTGCCCGAGGTCTGGATGGCGTGCATGCCAACTTCGCCCAGCGCATCCAGAATGTCCGGCACGTCGTTCAGCTTGGGCCAGTTGTACTGGATGTTCTGGCGTGTGGTGAAGTGGCCATAGCCCTTGTCCCAACGCTGCGCGATATACGCCAGCTGACGCATCTTGGCGCTGTCCAGCGAGCCATAAGGGATCGCGACGCGCAGCATGTAGGCGTGCAACTGCAGGTACAGGCCGTTCATCAGGCGAAGCGGGCGGAATTCGTCTTCGGTCAGGGAACCGTCAATGCGGCGTTCAACCTGAGCGCGGAACTGGCGGTTCCGTTCTGCGATGAAGTCTGTGTCAAACTCGGAGTAAGCGTACATCTTTACGTGTCCTTGTGCTGGAGCCAGCGCTGGGTCCTAAGATCGGGTGTCTGCGGCGGGGTCAGGCTTCTGCCTGTTTGCCGTGGAAATAGTTGGAGGGGCCGGTGCGGCGGAAATCCTCGCGGAAATGCGTGGGCTCGGGGCCGTCTTCGGTGACTTTGACGTCAGCCAGATATGCGCCAACAACTTCGGCTGCCTGCGATTCAGCCGTCAGAAGGCGAACCTGTGCAACGGCCTCATCTGTGATGACTTCGGCGTCTTTCAGATTGCGGGTCCAGCTGTCGCTGTCGGTGAAATAGATGACATCGCCTTCCAGCAATGCGTTTCCGGTAACAACCTTGGGGGTAAAGGCGCGGGGCATCAGGCAAACTCCTGTGTCTTGATTTGGGACAGCACCGCATCCACAGAACGTGGGGCGAGGCCATAAAGGGTCAGTGCAGGGCCGGAGAGGCCGGCCTCGGCAATGTCATGTGCCAGATTGGCAAGTGTGGTCGGCAGCACGCGCTGATCGGCGCGCGATGCGTTTTCGATGATTGTGACGGGGGTCGCCGGATCAGCGCCGTGCATAATCAGGCGGCCTTGGATGAAACGCGCGGCTTTTTTGCCCATGTAGATCGCTGCCACCTCGCCGGAACGGGCAAGGATTTTCCAATCGTGATCGGCAAAGCCTTTCATGTCGTGGCCGGTCAGGAAGCGGACCGACGCATTGCGGCCTCTTCTGGTCAGGCTCTGGCCGATGCTGGCAACAGATGCCGACGCGGCGGTGATGCCTGGAACGATGTTCCAGCTGATACCAGCGTCGTTGCAGGCGTCCAGTTCTTCATCCAGACGGCCAAAAACGGTCGGATCGCCGGATTTCAGGCGAACGACCTGCGCGCCTGTCTTGGCGTGCTTCACGATCAGCGCGTTGATGTCTTCCTGCTTCATCGACGGGCCAAAGCCCTCTTTGCCAGCGTCAATCAGGATCGCTTCACGGCGGGCGAGTTCCAGAATCTCGCTGCTGATCAGACGGTCGTGGATCACCACGTCGGCTGTATCCAGCGCCTTGCGGGCTTTCAGGGTCAAAAGCTCGGGATCGCCCGGACCACCGCCGACAAAGGAGACGTGGCCTACTTTGTCCTGTGCGTTCAGGTGCTGATCCAAAAGGGTCTCAAGCGCTGGGCGCACAGCATCTTCGCCCTCGGCGATCGCGTGGGGGCCTTGGTTGAAATAGTAGTCTGCCCAGAAATCACGACGTTTGCGGCCCATGGGCAGGGCATCTGCCATTTTGCGGAAGGCTTTGCCGATGCGGGCCAGTGTGCCTAGCTGTGTCGGCAGGCGTTCTTCCAGATCGGCTTTGATCGCGCGGGCCAGAACGGGCGCGGCGCCTTCGGTGCCGATGGCGACAGTGACGGGATCACGATCCACGATGGCGGGTGTGATGAACTGGCTGTCTTGCAGATTGTCGACCGTGTTGGTCAGCGCGCCATCTGCACGGGCCAGGGCAACCGTGCGGGCGTCTTCTGCCTCGTCTTCATCTGCGGCGTAGAACAGAACCGCGCAGGTCGCATCGCCGGGTTCCATTGCACGACGGATGATGCGCAGTTTGCCTTCTGCTTCCCACGCTTCGATTTCTTTCGCGGGCGCGGGGGTGATGACTGTCAGGTTTGCTTCTGTCTTCAAAAGCAGGCGCAATTTGGCAATTGCCGCATCGCCGCCGCCCGAAAGGACGACGCGTCGCCCGGCCAGGGCCACGAAGATCGGAAAATGCTGCATCGGGGCCGACTCCTGCTGCGACTGCAAACGTCCCTGCTATATAGAATTTTGTTCCGCTTTCTGCCTAGATGCTTGCGGAAACAAGGATGTTTGTTCTAGTTTGGCGGGGCTGGGTGGGTCAGCGTCTTCGTTTTGCGCAAAGGACGAAACAAACATGCGGATTGACAGCACGGATCGCAAAATTCTGGACCAGCTTCAGCGGGATGCCAGCCTGTCCTTGGATGAAATCGCCAAGGCGGTTGGGTCGTCGAAAACACCGGTTTGGAACCGAATCCGCAAAATGCGTGATGCAGGGATCATTGGGCCGCAGACTGTACGTCTGGATGCAGAAGCGCTTGGATTTGAAGCGTGTTTCTTTGTTCTTATCCGCACCTCTGAGCACGAGGCTGAATGGCAAAAGGCGTTTTTGAAAGCGCTGAAGGAACGCCCAGAAGTCCAAGAGGCCCACAGGCTGGCGGGCGACATCGATTATATCCTGAAAGTGCGGGTCAAAAACGCGCGCGCCTACGATGCCTTCTATCAGGCGCTGATTTCCGAGGTGAAGGTCCACAACGTGACCGCGCTTTTGTCGATGGAAGAGATCAAGTCGACCACAGCATTGCCGCTTTAGGCGCTGACCAGCAGCCGTTCCAGCCCGTGAAAATGATAGCTGTTGGCGTAATGCGGTTTGTGGCTTAGCGCGAGGTTTGGCAGCCGTTCAAACAGGATCGGTAGGGTGATCTGCAATTCCAGGCGTGCCAGCGGCGCGCCCACGCAGAAATGCAGCCCTGCGCCAAAGCTGGTGTGTCGCGTGGCGGGGCGTTGGATGTCGAACACGTCGGGATCGTCGCAGAATTCAGGGTCGCGGTTTGCGGATCCCAACAGCAGCCCGACCTCATCTCCGCGTTCAAAGTCATGACCGAACAGGGTGACGGGTTCATAGGCGTAGCGCGAAAACATGTGCAACGGCGGATCGTAGCGCAGGATTTCTTCTGCCGCCGTCACCGCATTTGCTGTTGTGACGATTTCACTGTGGCGCAGTAGCGCGGCCAATCCGTTGCCGATGGTGTGAACCGTCGCCTCGTGCCCCGCATTCAAGAGCAAAATGACGGTCGAGATCAACTCATCCGTGCTCAGGCGTTCTCCGTCTTCCTCGGCGGCGATCAGGTGTGTGATCAGATCATCGGCTGGCGTCGCGCGGCGTTTGTTGATGTAACCGGTTAGGAAATCGGTGAATTCGCGCGCAGCAGCGTTGGCCTTGTCTTCAACCAGCCGCGTACGGCCCGCCTGATACATGGCGACCATTGCGTGGGACCAGCGCAACAGGTCGTCCGCCATGCTGTCCGGCACCCCGAGCAGCCGCGCGATGATAATGACGGGCAGCTTTTCCGCGAAGGATGGTAGAATATCAAAGGGCGGCTCTGGCAGATCGTCTATCAACTGATGGGCTAACGCGTGGATTTCCGGTGCCAGCGCTGCGATCCGGCGCGACGTGAACGCGCGAAGGACAAGTCCGCGCAAACGTGTGTGGCGGGGTGGCTCCAGTTCCAGCATCGAATGCGCATCGACGCGGGCAAAATCGCGGATGTGGTCGGCAGGTTCTTCGGCCATCTCGGGGGGCACTTCGCGCCCGAACCGTCTGTCGCGCAGGATCGCGTCGACAGCCGCGTAGCTGGTTGCGCAAATCATCCCGTAGTCGGCCCACGCCACCAGATCCCCCGCAGCACGCATCCTTGCGTAGGTCGGATAGGGGTCTTGGACAAAAGACTGATCGGTCGGGCGCTGTTGGAACGTTTGCATACACAATCCGTAGACGGTTCGCTCTGGCGCAGGCAAGGGCGCTGTTGATAGTGTGAGGCATGGGAAGTTTCTTTCGGACACAAAAAACGCCGCTGGCAGTTTTTCTGATGGTCGTGATGGCCATCGTCGGCAGCGTGTGGGCGAACGGCTATAAGCAGGCGCTTGATCCCGTGGCGGCACGTGGCCGGTCTGATTTGCTACTGGCTGCGGATCGTCTGGTGATCCAGCTTCAGCGCTACCGTGAATTTGCGGTTCTGATGGCCGATCATCCCGATATGTACGGTGCTGACACCGAAGAAGGCCGTGCGCGTGCCGAAGAGGTATTGCTGCGTGCCTCTGATAAAACCGGCACGCTGGCGGCGGCTTTGCTGGCTCCGGACGGGACGTTGCTGGCTTCGATCGGCGAGGCTGTTCCGCCCAATGTTCTCACTTCCTCCTTCGTGAAGCGTGCGGCCAACGGGGCGCTGGGGTCGGGCCGTGGTGTGCTTGGGGATCGCGTCGCCAAGCGCGTATTCTATTTCGCCGCGCCCCAGTTCGGCGATGCGAATGTGGTGGGCATCATCCTTGTGGCCGTCAGCCTTGATACGTTGGAGCAGGACTGGCGGGGCAACCTGCCCAGTGTGTTCTTTACCGACGAAGACGGGCGCATCATTGCGACCAACCGGTCCGAGCTTCTGTTCTGGCGAAAGGACGGCGCGCGGCAGATGGTGTCCCCGAACGGGCGTACCTACGAGGCGATCACGGTACAGTTCGGAAGCCACACGATCTGGCAGCAGGATTGGAGCCCCTATGTCCCCGAAACGGCTGTTTATATCACCGAAGCACTTCCTGTTGTTGGCTTAACGGGTGCGGCACTGATTGATGTGTCGCCCGCCCGCCGTATTGCCAGCCTTCAGGCCGCATTTGTCGGGGCGGTCAGCCTGTTCTTCGGCGCTTTGCTGTTTCTGGCGTTAGAACGGCGCCGTGCGTTGGCCGAGGCCAACCTTGTATTGGAAGACCGCGTGTCAAAGCGAACCGAGGCGCTGTTGCAGTTGAACAAGGAATTGCGCCGCGAGGTCACTGAACGGCAAGAGGCCGAGGCCGCATTGAAAAAGGCGCAGGACGAGCTTGTCCAGGCAGGCAAGCTGTCGGCGCTGGGCAAGATGTCGGCAGGTATCAGCCACGAATTGAACCAGCCGTTGATGGCCATCCGGTCCTTTGCAGAAAACGGATCGGCCTTTCTAGACCGTGATAAACCCGACCGTGCAGCCGAAAACCTGAGCCGGATTTCCGATCTGGCAAGACGTATGGGCCGCATCATTCAAAACCTCCGCGCGTTCTCGCGGCAGGAAAGTATTCCGTCGGGCAAGATTGATGTTGTCGGGGTTCTTCAGACGGCTTTCGAATTAACCGAAGCCCGTCTTCAGGCGGCGGATGTCGAGCTGATCTGCGATATTCCCAAGGGTCCTGTCTGGGCCCGTGCAGGTGAGGTGCGACTGGCACAGGTTTTCGTAAATCTGATCACCAATGCCGCCGATGCCATGGTTGATAGCCCCGAACGGAAGCTGTACGTGGCCGTCGACGATGGGCCAGAGCTGTCTGTGAGCGTGCGCGATACGGGACCGGGCATCGAAGAACCCGAACGGCTTTTTGATCCGTTCTACACCACGAAAAAGGTGGGTAGCGCCGAGGGCATGGGGCTTGGGCTGTCGATCAGCTATGGCCTTGTGCAAAGTTTCGGCGGCACCATTCGGGGCGTGAACGCAGAGGGTGGCGGTGCTGTTTTTACAGTGATCCTTGAGCGTTGGGTCGACGGAATAACGACGGAAGAAGGACAGGCGGCATGACGAACCGTGTGCTGGTGATCGACGATGATGCTGCTGTTCGCGATGCTATTGGGCAAACGCTTGAGCTGAACGATCTGGAACCGCTGGTCGCAGGGTCGTTTGTCGAGGTGAAAGAAAAGATCGCGCCGGACTTCGACGGGATCATCCTGTCGGATATTCGCATGCCCGGTCGCGACGGATTTCATGTTCTGGAGTATGCAAAGAAGGCCGATGCAGATCTGCCAGTGATCTTGCTGACCGGCGAGGGCGATATTCCGATGGCCGTGCGGGCCATGTCGAACGGGGCATTTGATTTTATTGAAAAGCCCTGTGCGCCGGCCGATTTGGTGGCTGTGATCCAACGTGCGCTGAAAACGCGGCAATTGGTGCTGGAAAACAGGCGCTTGAAGGCCGAGCTTGAAGCCGGTGATCCGGCGTCGCGTCTGATCTTTGGTCGGTCTGCACAGGCCGAGGCGCTGCGCAACGCGGTGCGGGCGGCGGCCAAAACCAAGGCGTCGATTCTGGTCACGGGGGCACCGGGATCGGGCCTGTCCAAGGTGGCCGAGGTCATTCACCTGAGTTCGCCACGTGCAAAGCTGAACTTTGAAAAGCGCTCATCCCGCGGGCTGACCCGCAGTGATATTCAAAAGCTATGGACGGACGCAGGGGACGGCACCGTTTTTCTGGATGAAATCGGCGCACTGCCCGCGGATACGCAGATCGCGCTGGTCGATCTGATCGAACAGGGCGGTCCGACGCTGATCGGCGGGACGGACGTTCCGCTGGACGATGCAGACAACGACGGGCCGCTGACGCCGGATCTGTACTATCGTTTGCAGGTCTGCACCTTGCGTATTCCGTCGCTGGCAGAACGCCCCGAAGATATTCCGGTGCTCTTCCGGCAATACGTTGCACAAGCCAGCGAGCAGGCAGGGCTGACCCCGCCCGCGATCACCGAAGACCATATTGCGGTCTTGATGGCGCGGGAATGGCCGGGCAACGCGCGCGCTGTCATGTCCGAAGCGATGCGCTTTGCCCTTGGGCTTGTGGATGCGGCCACACAGACAGAAGGTATGGGGCTGGCCGAGCGTATGGCTCAAGTCGAAAGATCGCTGCTGATTGAAACACTGACGCGGGAAAAAGGGCAGGCCAGCCGCGCTGCAGAAGCCCTGAAGCTTCCGCGCAAGACGTTTTATGACAAGCTGTCCAAGTACAACCTTAAGCCGGAAGATTTCCGCGAATAATGCTGCTTTGCAGCAGATTCGCCCTGTGGAAAAGGTGTGCGGATTTCCGCACTGTGCGCGCTAACCGCTGTGTGGAAATCCGCACATGGAAAAATCGCCCTGTCAGCGACGTGCGGATAACCGCCTGTTTTTACGCCCTATCTTAAGATTTCAGAAAGTTTCCAGACATCCCTTGCACGGTGCTTCCTTGGGTTGTCTGTTCCTCTCAACGCCTGAGCAAGGTCCATCTTGCTGAAGGTGTTTGGCTTCAAAGCTGTCTTTGGGAGGACAATATGAAGAAATTGATGATGACCGTAGCAACCGCTGCGGTAATGGCATCCGGTGCAACAACTGCATTTGCTGCCTGTGACGAAGGCGAAATGGTAATCAAGTTCAGCCACGTCACCAACACAGACCGCCACCCCAAGGGTATCGCGGCGTCCTTGCTGCAAGAGCGTGTCAACGAAGAGATGAACGGCACGGCCTGCATGGAAGTGTTCCCGAACTCGACACTCTATAACGATGACCAGGTTCTGGAAGCGATGCTTCAGGGCGACGTTCAGCTGGCGGCACCTTCGCTGTCCAAGTTCGAACAGTTCACCAAGCAATTCCGCATCTTCGACCTGCCGTTCATGTTCAAGAACATCGACGCTGTAGACGAGTTCCAGAACTCGGAAACAGGTCAGGCGATGAAAGAATCCATGACACGTCGCGGCCTGCTGGGTCTGGCGTTCTGGCACAACGGCATGAAGCAGATGTCGGCGAACAAAGCGCTGAACCTGCCGTCCGATGCAAACGGCCTGAAATTCCGTGTTCAGAACTCTGAAGTTCTGAAAGCACAGATGGCAGCGATGGGTGCATCCCCGCAGCCGATGGCATTCTCGGAAGTATATGGCGCGCTGCAGACAGGCGTTGTGGATGGCCAGGAAAACACGTGGTCCAACATCTACGGCCAGAAGTTCTTTGAAGTTCAGGACGGTACAACAGAAACCAACCACGGCATCATCGACTATCTCGTCGTTACATCGACAGAATGGTTTGACAGCCTTGATCCGGCGGTTCGTGACCAGCTGAGCACAATCATCGCCGAGGTCACAGCCACACGGAACGCTGAGTCCACAAACGTGAACGAAGCAGCCAAGCAGGCGATCATCGAAGCCGGTGGTGTTGTTCGTCAACTGGACGCAGACCAGCGTCAGGCATGGGTCGAAACCATGAAGCCGGTCTGGGATCAGTTCCGTGAAGATGTAGGTCAGGAAAACATCGACGCCGCTCAGGCGATCAACGAAAAACACTAATCTGACTTAGAAATTGTCCCGGCGCTGAAGGTCAGTGTCGGGGCTATTTGTATCCGACATTCAAAAAGGGGATAGCGATGTCCAGCGGAAGCACGGCCAACGGTGCCGTACATCGTTTTGTCAATGAGCTGGAGGAAAGCGTCATCGCGATCATCCTCGGGCTTATGACGCTGATCACGTTCGTGAACGTGGTTCTGCGGTACGGATTCAATACCGGCCTTATCTGGGGCCTAGAAGCAACATCACTTCTGTTTGCATGGCTTGTCCTGTTCGGTGTCAGCTATTGCGTGAAAGTTACAGCACACCTTGGTGTTGACGCGGTCGTCAACATTCTGCCCACAGGGACACGTCGTGTGGTTACGCTTTTTGCTGGCGTTGTGTGTCTGGCCTATGCGTTCCTGTTGTTCAAAGGCGCGTGGGACTATTGGGCGAACTTCGCGAACCTGCCGCAAACAACCGGCCGCTGGTTCCCGACAGGGTTCGAGGAAATGAAGCGCACGTCCTACCGCGCATGGTACGAGACGATCGACATTCCCATCCCCGATTTCCTGCGCTGGATCGAGCCTTTGATGAACGAAGGTGAATCCTATGAAAAGCTCCCGCGCTTTATCCCCTATGCGATGCTGCCCTTTGGCGCTGGTTTGCTGCTGTTCCGCTTTGCTCAGGCCTTTGTTCGCCTGTGGAAGGGTACACAGTCCGGTCTGATCGTCAGCCACGAAGCAGAAGACGCGATCGAAGACGTCGCGCACATGAACCGCGAGGGTTAATACAATGGAAGTCGTCATTCTTTTCGCCCTCATCATCGGGCTGATGCTGCTTGGTGTGCCGATTGCGGTATCACTTGGCTTCGCCTCGACAGTGTTCCTTCTGGTGCTGTCTGACACGTCGCTTGCCTCTATCGCCCAAAGCTTTTTTCAGGCGATGGCGGGCCACTACACACTGCTGGCGATCCCGTTCTTCATTCTGGCGTCGTCGTTCATGTCGACGGGTGGCGTGGCACGCCGCATCATCCGCTTCTCGATTGCGCTGGTGGGTCATCTGCCGGGTGGTCTGGCGATTGCGGGTGTGTTTGCCTGTATGCTGTTCGCGGCCCTGTCCGGTTCGTCCCCCGCAACGGTTGTTGCCATCGGTTCCATCGTGATCGCAGGTATGCGTCAGGTGGGCTACTCCAAGGACTTTGCCGCTGGCGTCATCGCCAACGCGGGTACGCTGGGCATCCTGATCCCGCCGTCGATTGTTATGGTTGTCTACGCGTCGGCGACCGACGTGTCCGTGGGCCGTATGTTCCTTGCGGGTGTGATCCCCGGCCTGATGGCTGGTTTCATGCTGATGACCACGATCTATGTGATCGCCCGCGTCCGTAACCTGCCGAAAGGTGAATGGCAGGGCTGGGGCGAGGTCTTTTCCTCGGCACGTGAAGCATCTTGGGGCCTGTTCCTGATCGTGATCATTCTGGGCGGTATCTATGGTGGTATCTTCACCCCGACCGAGGCGGCAGCTGTGGCCGCTGTTTACGCCTTCATCATCGCGAACTTCATCTACTCCGACATGGGGCCGCTGTCCCGTCCGGAAGGTGAGGCGAACCTGTCCCTGATCCGCAAACCCATCGCTCTGATCACAGCCTTCTTGCACAAAGATACGAAGGACACACTGTTCGAGGCTGGCAAGCTGACCATCACCTTGATGTTCATCATCGCCAACGCGCTGATCCTGAAGCACGTGCTGACCGACGAACAGATCCCGCAGCACATCGCTGGCGCGATGCTGTCTGCTGGCTTTGGCGCGGTGATGTTCCTTGTGATCGTCAACGTGATCCTGCTGATCGGTGGTCAGTTCATGGAACCCTCGGGCCTGATCGTCATCGTGGCGCCTCTGGTTTTCCCGATTGCGATCGAACTGGGCATCGACCCGATCCATCTGGGCATCATCATGGTGGTCAACATGGAAATCGGCATGATCACACCGCCGGTTGGTCTGAACCTCTTCGTGACGTCTGGCGTCGCGGGCATGCCGATGATGCGGGTGGTGCGTGCAGCCTTGCCGTTCCTTGCGGTGCTGTTCGTCTTCCTGATCATGGTGACCTACATCCCGTTCCTGTCCACATGGCTACCGACCATGCTGATGGGACCCGAGATCATCACCAAATGAACCAAAAGCGGCGCCTCAATCGGGCGCCGCTTTCATTTTGACCTCATGTATTTTCTGTCCCCAAATACCTTGGGGGAATTGGCCGTAGGCCAAGGGGGCAAAGCCCCTATGCGGCGTTCAGGGCAGCGATGATGCAGGAAAAATCAGCGGCCTTCAGGCTCGCGCCCCCAACCAGCGCACCATCCACATCAGCCACGGCAAAAATTTCTGCCGCATTCGACGGCTTCACGCTACCACCATACAACACGCGCATCTTCGCACCCTCGTCGCCAAAGCGATCCGTCAGCGTTTTGCGGATAAAGGCATGTACTTCGGCGATTTCATCCAGCGACGGAACCTTGCCCGTACCAATGGCCCAGATGGGTTCGTATGCAATGACCAGATTGGCCCCTGTGGCACCATCCGGCACCGAGGCCTCCAGTTGCGCGGCCATCCGGTCCAGCGTTGCGCCACTTTCGCGTTCTTCAAGGCTTTCGCCGATGCACAGGATCACGGACAAACCTGCGGCCCAACCGGCTTGGGTTTTCGCGTTCACGTCCGCATCGCTTTCACTGTGGTCTTCGCGGCGCTCGGAATGGCCGGTGATGACATACGTTGCGCCGGCGTCCTTCAGCATCTCGGCCGAGATATCGCCCGTGTGCGCACCGGACGATTTGGCGTGACAATCCTGACCGCCAATCGCCACATCACCGGCAACACCAACCGCTGCGGCGACCAGTGTGGCGGGAGGGCAGATAGCGACCTCGGACGGCCCTTTAGCGTGGCCGGACAGCGCCGAGATCTCCGCCAGCGAGGCCTGTACGCCGTTCATTTTCCAGTTGCCTGCTGCCAGTTTGATCCGCATGTCGTATCCCTTACCTGAAATCTTGGTCGCATCTTCCCCGTTACCGCCTAAACGTCAAGCCGACTTGCGGCTGGAAACCCGTTGGGCAATATCGGTGGGATCACAGATCGGAGCACTGGCATGATCCCCGAATTCGACTTTGCCGATATTGAACAGGGTACACCTGAAACCCTCTCGGAGCTTTCCAAAGCCGCGCGCGAGGTCGGGTTTCTTACGGTCACCAACACCCCCATCACGCCAGCGCGGATGGGTCTAGTCCTTGCGATGTATCGCGCGTTCTTTGAACTGCCCGAGGATCAGAAACAGCGTGTGAATATGGCTGTTACAGGGGCCAATCGCGGTTGGGGGGCGCCCAAGTCCGAACAGGTCGATCCAAACGCCAACCCCGATTACAAAGAGGTTTACGATTCAGGTTTTGCGTTGCCGGAAGGCGCAGAATTTTCCGACCTTGCCGTCTATGCGCCGAACCGCTGGCCGGATTTGCCTGAAGGATTTGAAACTGTCATTTCCGCCTACTACCGCGATGCGATGGCCGTGGCCCGCGTGTTGCTGCGCGGTCTGGCGAATGCGCTGGGACAGGATGACGGGTACTTTGATCAGCACTTCGACCGGCCAATGGCGCTGCTGCGGGGCAACTACTATCCCGAGCGGCCTGATTGGGCAGGCGAGAAGGATTTCGGCATCGCTGCGCACACCGACTATGGCTGTTTGACCTTGTTGGGCACAGATGGTGTCGCGGGGCTTGAGGTGCTGTCTGGCGATGACACGTGGCTGCCGGTATCTGCCAAGCCGGGCACGTTTGTGATCAACTTTGGCGAGATGCTTGAGTTCTGGACGGAAGGGCAGGTGAAGGCCACGCTACACCGCGTGAAAGGCACTTCCGAGACACGAATTTCCGTGCCGTTGTTCTTTAATCCGAACTACGAGACCAACGTGGCCCCCAAGGGATCAGACCCGATCATCGCGGGGGAGCATCTGGGTAAGCGCTTTGCCGAAACCTATCTGCACATGAAGGCCAGCTAGGGTTTTATTCGCCCGCTGCGCGTTCAGCCTCAAGTTCTTCGATGTCCTTGAACTTGATTGACTCGCCGCAGCCACAAGCGTCGGCCACGTTCGGATTGCGGAATTTAAAGCCGGATTCCAGCAGCGACGTTTCGTAATCGATCTCGGTGCCGAAAAGGAACATTTGCGCCATCGGCGCGATCAGAACGCGGGCACCATCCTGTTCAACGACTTCATCGTTGGGGTCGGCTTCGTCCACGTAATCCATGGTGTATTCCATGCCTGCGCAGCCGCCCTTTTTCACACCGATGCGCAAACCATGACGGTTTTCACGGTCCATCAGCTTGCTGATCTGCTGAACGGCTGCGGGTGTAATGGTCACGGGGGTTTTGCCCGGAATGCTGAACATGGAATGCTCTCCTGTCACTTACTACTGAATTTAGGGCTGCAAGCGCCGTGACACAAGGGGGGCAAAACTTTGGACAGGTTCATTTTTCCGAGAGGCGCCGCGTATGCGCAGTTCCTGAGCGCAAGTTATAAATTGTTTCGGAAATAAAGGGTTACCAGAGTCGCGCCGATCCCCCAACTAAAGGAAACCAGCGATCCCCGGACGAAATTGGTGATCTTGCCGGTGGTCGCGTCGCGTAGCCTGTTGTTGTTTGCTGTAAGCTTGATGATCAGTAGGACAGGGGCCGCAATCAGCCATCCCTCCAGCCCCAGAACCAAGATGGCAAGGCGTTCAGTGATCCCGACAAGCTGACCGGACCTGTGTGGGCGATGCGGTTTGTTCAACGCCAGATCTACGCCGTAATAGCCTGCGAATGTGGTCAGGAAAATGCCGCAGGTGGCGGCCACCCAAGGCCAGATGAAATCGGGTAGCTGGCCCCAGATCCCTGTTTCAAAGGCCAACGGGAAAGTCGACGCAACAAATAAAATCGAGAGCAGGTGGGCAATTTGATCGACCGTGTACGACCCGAAACCGCCCCGCACCAGATGAATCTTGGCAAGATCGATCAGCAAGTGAAGCACGGAAATTATCAGCACCACCAAAAGCGATCCACCCAGCGTGGCAAGGCTGCAAAGCGCGACTATTCCGATGTGGGTGCCGATGACCTTGGCGTCTTTTTTATAGGCGACCATTGCGTCGGTCTGGAAAACATAATCAGCCAACAAGTGGCCCAAATATAAGGCAAGAGCCGTCTGCAAAGCGGCGTCGCTCATCATGAGACCTCAAAATTCTTTGGACGCCGATCTTTGGATCGTTCGCCAAACTAATAAAAATAATCGTTTTTTTCAAAAGTGCTGACACAATCTGTGTCCGTCCGTGTGTTTTCGCACATTCGCACGGTTTTTTAAAGTTTCGGGACACAAAAAAGGCCGGACGCGATGCCGGCCAATTCAGAAATTGTGGTTTTTAAGGGTCTTACATGAAGCCCAGTTCAAGGCGTGCTTCGTCAGACATCATGTCCATGCCCCACGGCGGCTCCCACGTCAGATCGACGTCGACCTGTTTGACACCTGCCAGCGGTTCGACCGCGTCCGCGATCCAACCCGGCATATCACCGGCAACAGGACAGCCCGGTGCAGTCAGGGTCATGATGATCTTCACGGCGTTTTCCGCGTCGATATCAATCGTATAGATCAGGCCCAGATCATAAATGTTGACCGGGATTTCGGGGTCGTAAACGGTACGGCACGCCTCGACCACCTGATCATACAGGGGGTGATCGGTGCTTGAGGGCGCAATCAGGGGGGCACCTTCCAGCTGCGGGTTTGCGTCGGACATCGACTGATCCTTCCAGAGTTCCTGACCGTTCATATAGGGAATAGGCAAACGGGGGTAAAGAGCGGGTATCGAAATCGCTGCATTGCGAAAGTGCAATCGACCGTTTGCGTGCTCTTGGCATTTTTTTGTGCATAGGTCATGAGAGAACCCATGACACAGTTTTCCTTTGCCCTTCACGCCACAGATGGCCGCGCCCGCACCGGAGAGATTTCGACGCCCCGTGGCGAAATCCGCACACCGGCATTTATGCCTGTTGGAACAGCCGCGACCGTCAAGGCGATGATGCCCGAAAGCGTCCGCGCGACCGGTGCGGATATTTTGCTGGGCAATACCTATCACCTGATGCTGCGTCCTACGGCGGAACGCATTGACCGGCTGGGTGGCTTGCACAAGTTCATGAACTGGGATCGGCCCATCCTGACAGACTCGGGTGGCTTTCAGGTGATGTCCTTGGCCGATCTGCGGAAGATGACCGAAAAGGGTGTGACCTTCAAAAGCCACATCGACGGGTCAAAGCACGAATTGACGCCGGAACGGTCGATGGAAATCCAGCGGTTACTGGGCTCTGACATTGTGATGTGTTTCGATGAATGCCCTGCGCTTCCTGCATCCAAGGACCGGATCGCTGAATCGATGCGCCTGTCGATGCGCTGGGCGCAGCGGTCCCGGGATGCCTTTGGCGATCGACCGGGGCATGCGTTGTTCGGCATCCAGCAGGGTGGTTTGGAACAGGACCTGCGAGAAGAAAGCGCCAAGGCGCTGCAGGACATCGGCTTTGATGGCTACGCCATTGGCGGTCTCGCGGTGGGCGAGGGGCAAGAGGCCATGTTCAGCTGTCTGGACTACGCGCCTGATATGCTGCCAGTGGACAAGCCGCGTTACCTGATGGGCGTGGGCAAGCCGGACGATATCGTTGGCGCGGTCAAGCGCGGCATTGATATGATGGATTGCGTTTTGCCGTCCCGTTCCGGTCGCACCGGGCAGGCGTGGACGCGTCGCGGGCAGGTCAACATCAAGAACGCCCGCCATCAGGATGATCCGCGCCCGTTGGATGAACAGTGCACATGCCCTGCGTGCAGCAACTATTCGCGCGCTTATCTGCATCACGTGTTCCGCGCGCAAGAGATGATTTCGGGAATGCTTCTTACGTGGCACAACCTGCACTATTTCCAAGAGCTTATGCAGGGAATGCGCGACGCGATTGCAGCGGGTCGCTTTGCAGAGTTCGAAGCAGAATTCCACGCCCAGCGCGCTGAAGGTGATATCGAGCGGCTTTGAGGGTTAAGGCAGTAAGTCGGGCAGCGTTTGGCAAAGCAATTCCATCCCGCCCGGCTGCCAGCCTAGCGCCTTCAGGTTCGTGCACTCCAACTGGCTGACGTCAGCGTCGCTGCGTTTGGGCAGTGAATTTGGGCTGTTCGTCAGGTTCTGCACCATTCTCAGCAAATCGTGACGATCCAGCAAGATGTCCGATACATGGAATGTGGATGATTGGTTTTGCGACAGTGCAATCTGACACGCTTGCGCCAGATCTTGCACATGCACCTCGGACGCGACGCGCGGTTCAATCGCGTTTCCGGACAGGTAATCAGCAAACAGCGGCGCCCATTTGTTGGCGTTTCCTTTGCCGTACAAGCCCGTCGCCCTGAGCGTGATGCCAGTCAGGGGTAGGGCGGCAAGGTGGGCCTCTGCCTTTGCTTTGACCTCGCCGTAGAGTGAGGTTGGTTTAGGGGGCAGGTCTTCTTTTAGTGCGGTGCCTTTGGGGTAACCGTCGAAAACTGCGCGGGACGACAGGAAGATCACGTGGGATAACCCATGCGCGGCAGAGGCGTCGAACAGCCGTACAGTTCCGTCCAGATTGGATTTGATGAAACCGGCGGGGTCATCCCCTTCACCGCCGCGGTATTTGCCAAGGGTGTGCTGAAAGGCGGCGTGGATCAGAGCATCAAAGCCGCTCAGGTCCGGCGCTGGCGCGTCGAGTGACCAATTTATGTGGCTATGCCCCGCCACGGGGGATCGGCCCAGAATGGTCACGTCGTGCGCGGCAAGGTTTTGCAAAATTGCTTGGCCTGCGATCCCTGTTGCCCCCGTCAGCGCGATCTTCATGAGGGGTTCTTCAAGGCGGATAAATCGGGTGAAACACCGTTCAGGTAGCTGTGCCAAAGGTCAATCAATGGGCGCAGTTTTTCGACCTTTTCATGATCCTGCCACGGCTTTTCATACTGGAAGTGCACGATTTTGACGCTGTCCCAGTTCCAAAGATCGGGCATGTTGAACCAGACGTATTGCAGCATATTGTAAGTCACTGGCAGGCCGTGCCAGTCAGGGAAATAGCTTTGCAAAAATGTCTGATCGGTGCGCGGCCAGAAGGCGCCTTCGACATCCAGTTTGGACAGCATGTCATCAAAGGTGGCTTGCGACGGGCGCGCAGTGAAAACGCCAGAGTTCATGCGATGAAAATCCGCGACGCTTTCGTAGACGTTGGGTGCCGCGCAAAACTCTGGGTAGTCGAATAGCGTGTCGATGTTGCGGATCACGACGGTGTCTGCGTCCAGAAACACCACGCGGTCATAATCCAATTGCCACAGACGGAGCTTGGCAAAGTTATCCAGCGGCGTGTGGAAGGGTGGTTTGGTGCCTTTGGTGAAGGGCGCAGCGCCATGCAGCGCGTCGCGGGCGTGGGCGCGGTTGAACGCGTCTGATGTGGGCAGCAATTCGGTTTTGATCAGGCGCACGCCTGCATCCCGTAGCGGGGCTAGGGATTCCTCAGGAACGGCCTCGGTATGCATGACCACAAGGTCCGCCGCCGTCCCCGTCATCCGCAAAGAGTTCATCAAAGCCTTGGCGCCCATCGCGAAATCCGCGTTGGTCACGAGCGTGACGAAAGCCCGAACCGATGTGGGCGGGCCTTCTGGTTTCAGATCGTCCGGCAGGCTCATGAAACGGATTTAAGCGCTTTGCCTTCGGGGTCGTGATCAACGCGACCCGCGATATCTTTGGTCCATGCGGAAACCGCCGGAACGCGCGACCGGTCGATGCGGTGGGCGTATTTCTTGGCCACTTCAACGACCTCTTCCAGCAGGCCGTCGGCCAGCGTGGTTGGGTTCAGGCCCAAAGCAAGAAACTGGTCGTTGTCCACGATCAAATCGTTTTCGGCGGCTTCCTTACGCGGGTTCGGCAGATACTTGATCTCGGCCCCTGTCAGTTTCGACACCAGCTCCGCCAGATCGCGAACGCGGTGTGTTTCCGTCATCTGGTTGAAGATTTTAACCCGATCACCGGCCTTGGGCGCATCGGAAAGCGCCAGTTCGATGCAGCGCACGGAATCCTGGATATGGATGAACGCACGTGTCTGGCCACCTGTGCCGTGTACTGTCAGCGGGTAACCGATGGCCGCTTGGATCAGGAAGCGGTTCAGAACGGTGCCGTAATCGCCGTCATAATCAAACCGGTTGATCAACTGTTCGTGGCGGCGGGTCTGGTCGGTATGCGTGCCCCAGACAATGCCTTGGTGCAGATCGGTAACGCGCAAACCGTCGTTCTGGGCGTAGAACTGGAACAGGATCTGATCCAGCGATTTGGTCATGTGGTAGACCGAGCCGGGGCGCGTCGGGTACAAGATTTCCTGATGCTTGGGGCCATTAGGCGTGTCGATGGACACATCCAGATAACCCTCGGGGATCGGTGCGCCGATGGTCGAGTAGCCGTAAACGCCCATCGTGCCGAGGTGCACGATATGCGGATCAATGCCGGACTCGACCACAGCAGCGATCAGGTTGTGCGTCGCGTTGACGTTGTTGTTGACGGTGTAGACCTTATGGCGGTCGGATTTCATCGAATAGGGCGCGGCGCGTTGTTCCGCGAAATGCACGATGGCGTCGGGTTTGTGTTCGATCATCCACGCCTTCAGCCGTTCGTATTCTTTGGCAAGGTCGAGCAGATGAAAATGGATCGTCTCGCCGCTGGTCTGCTTCCATATGCGGCAACGTTCCTGGATCGAGTCCATGGGTGTCAGGGATTGCACGCCCAGTTCGGTGTCGATCCAGCGGCGTGACAGGTTGTCGATGATGTGAACTTCGTGACCTTGATTGGAAAGATGCAGGCTTGTGGGCCATCCGCAGAAGCCATCCCCACCCAGAATTGCAATTTTCATAAATTTTTTCCTCTAACCCAGATCGTCAGTTCGTGTGCTTGCTGCTTTGTGAAACAGTTTCGCTACAGATTTATGACGCTAAAATGCCGATTGTTACACCTGTTTTGAAGGGGTTGGCGGGGTCTTGCTTGTCGGGTATTTGGTTTGATCTCTGATAAATAACAGTATTTTTCTGAATTGGCTTGGGTGCTGTCGCCTGCTTGATGCGCGTGCTGGATGTATTGATTTACTATTGTTCCGGATTTTAGCGCCAAAAATCACCAGTGGGACCTTGGGGAGCAACGGCGCGTTACTGTGCAAAGTCTCGGTAAAATTCCCGCGCGGTGCGAAAAAATATCTTCAATTCGCTGATAAGGCGGCGCGATTGGCCGTTTTCTGGAAATAAGCCCTGATGCACAGCTTGCACCCATGCCCGCCGCGCGTCATTCTAGGTTCAAAGGATGCTCTGGGCAGTTGAAAAACTGCGGACGAGACCCCAGTTTATCCTTCTGACACGGGGGCGATCTGAGTTGCCGATTTTGGGACGCGGTCGTCTTGCCAAGTATAAGGAAAGTCTATGCAACAGCCTTTGAATGCATCCTATCCAGTTCTGCCGCTGCGCGACATCGTCGTGTTCCCGCATATGATCGTGCCGCTCTTCGTAGGGCGCGAGAAATCGGTACGCGCGCTGGAAGAGGTGATGGCTGACGACAAGCAGATCCTGCTTGCAAGCCAAATTGATCCTGCCGAGGACGATCCGCAGAGCGACGGTATTTATCAGACCGGCGTTCTGGCAAACGTGCTTCAGCTTCTGAAGCTGCCCGATGGCACCGTTAAGGTGCTGGTCGAAGGTCAGGCACGTGTGCGGATTGAAGAATACGTAGAAAACGACAGCTTCTTTGAAGCCAAAGCCGAACTGTTGACCGAAATGCCGGGCGACAGCACCGCAATCGAAGCGCTGGTGCGCACAGTTGCGGACGAGTTCGAGCGCTATGCCAAGATCAAGAAAAACATCCCCGACGAAGCGCTGAGCGCCGTTGGTGAAACAACCGATGCTGCCACGCTGGCCGATCTGGTTGCGGGTCATCTGGGTATCGAAGTGAACCAGAAGCAGGAAATTCTGGAAACGCTGGCGATCTCGGACCGGTTGGAAAAGGTCTATGGCCACATGCAGGGCGAAATGAGTGTTCTGCAGGTCGAGAAGAAGATCAAGACACGCGTCAAAAGCCAGATGGAGCGCACTCAGCGCGAGTACTATCTGAATGAGCAGATGAAGGCCATTCAGAAGGAACTGGGCGACGGCGAAGACGGCCAGAATGAAGTGGCCGAGCTGGAGAAGCGCGTCTCTGAGACCGATCTGTCCAAAGAGGCCAAGGAAAAGGCTGAGGCCGAGATCAAAAAGCTCAAGAACATGAGCCCGATGTCAGCTGAAGCGACCGTCGTGCGAAACTATCTGGATTGGATGCTGTCCATTCCGTGGGGCACAAAATCGCGGGTTAAGAAAGACCTCGCGCGGGCGCAGAAGATCCTCGATGACGATCACTACAGCCTTGATAAGGTCAAGGAACGTATCGTCGAGTATCTGGCGGTTCAGCAGCGTTCGAAAAAGCTGAAGGGCCCGATCATGTGCCTTGTTGGCCCTCCGGGTGTTGGTAAGACATCACTGGGTAAATCCGTGGCCAAAGCAACGGGACGCGAATTCATTCGCATCTCGCTGGGTGGTGTGCGCGACGAATCCGAAATCCGCGGTCACCGTCGGACGTACATCGGCTCGATGCCCGGTAAGATCATTCAGGCGCTGAAAAAGGCGAAAACCACGAATCCGCTTATCCTGCTCGATGAGATCGACAAGATGGGTCAGGACTTCCGTGGCGATCCCGCATCCGCGATGCTTGAGGTGCTTGATCCGGAACAGAACTCGACCTTCGTCGACCACTATCTTGAGGTCGAATACGATCTGTCAAACGTCATGTTCCTGACCACATCGAACAGCTACAACATGCCGGGTCCGCTTCTGGACCGGATGGAGATCATCCCGCTGTCTGGCTACACCGAAGACGAAAAGGCGGAAATCGCCAAGCGTCACCTGATCGGGAAGGCGGTCGCGAACCACGGTCTGAAAGACGGCGAGTTCGAGATCACGGACGAAGCGCTGACAGACGTCATTCGCTACTATACACGCGAGGCCGGTGTCCGGAACCTTGAGCGTGAAGTGTCGAAACTGGCGCGGAAGGCTGTGACCAAGATCGTCAAGAAAGAGGCAGAGAAAGTCGTTGTGACGGCAGAAAATCTGCCTGACTTCCTTGGCGTTCGGAAGCACCGCTATGGTCTGGCCGAAGACGAACATCAGGTCGGTGTTGTGACTGGTCTGGCCTATACCTCGGTTGGTGGCGATCTGTTGCAGATCGAAGCACTGCGTCTGCCCGGTAAGGGCCGTATGAAGACCACAGGTAAGCTGGGCGACGTCATGAAAGAGTCGATTGATGCGGCATCCAGCTATGTCCGGTCGATCAGCCCGCAGATTGGTGTCAAACCGCCCAAGTTTGAAAAGTGGGACATCCACGTGCATGTGCCCGAAGGCGCGACGCCCAAGGATGGTCCGTCTGCAGGCTTGGCCATGGTGACGTCCATCGTGTCCGTTCTGACCGGTATTCCGGTGCGTAAGGACATCGCTATGACAGGCGAGGTCACACTGCGCGGGAACGCCTTGGCGATCGGTGGTCTGAAAGAAAAGCTGCTTGCTGCGCTGCGTGGCGGGATCAAGACCGTTCTCATCCCTAAAGAGAACGAAAAAGATCTGGCCGAGCTGCCTGACAACGTGAAGAACGGTTTGGAAATCATTCCGGTAGAGCACGTGTCCGAGGTTCTGAAGCACGCGCTTATTCGTGAGCCTGAGGCGATCGAATGGGACGAAGAGGCTGAAGAAGCTGCTGCTGCGGCGCTGTCAAAGTCCGACGAGAAAACGGGCGCCATCGCGCACTAAGCAAGGCTTGTGATTGATTGAAAAGGGCCGCCCATTAATTGGGCGGCCCTTTGCTTTTGCTATTCAGAAATTATTAACGTTTTAAGGCATCTACCAATCACATTTTGCATTTTTGCCAGAGTCTGCTAGGGTTGCTTCAACCCATAAGTGCAGTGCCGTGCAAAGCGGCCATCATAAAAATAGGGCAATTGAGCATGACAACACGTAAAACAACAACTGCGAAAACTACGGCTGCCAAGAAGGCTCCGGCTTCTAAAACCACGAAAGCCAAGGCGCCTGCGCCGCAGGTCGTGTCCATCGATCAGGTGCGTGTCAAAGAAGAACTTGAAGTGCAGGAAGCAATCGATCAGGCGGTCGCCGCGACCCTGAACAAAAGCAGCGAGCCGGAAGAGCTGAAGCGCAAGGAATTCATCGATCTTGTCGTTGCGCGGTCGGGCATGAAAAAGAAAGACGTCAAACCGGTTGTCGAAGCTATGCTTGAAGTTCTCGGGCAAGAGCTGGGCGATGGTCGCGAATTCAACTTGCCGCCACTGGGCAAGCTGAAGGTTCAGCGGATGAAGGAAAACGATGGCACACAGGTGATGGTTGCCAAAATCCGCCTGCATGATGCCGCGAAAGACGATAGCCAAACATCCGAAGACGCTGCCTGAGGATTTTATCCCACTGCTTTTCGATTGCACACCACGCGCAAAGGTATGCGTGTGGTGGTCCCACGATACGTATCCAGAAAGATGACTGGACGTCGCGGCATCGGTCGTGACAAGCTGAGTAACACATCCAAGAAGGGAGTTACTCATGTGCCAGGTCTTCGCCGGACAGGATCCGGAACGGTACACGTCAACGACTCGACGGTTGCGATTGAACGGTCAAAGCACAAGCCTGCGCCTTGAAAACGCGTTTTGGGTGATCCTTGATCAGATTTCCGAAGCGGACGGCGTTTCGACACCGGCTTTTATTTCCAAACTACATGCAGAAGTGCTTGAAACACGGGGCGAGCCTGTGAACTTCACGTCGCTTCTGCGGACCGCGTGCCTTGTTTTTATGGCGCAATCCAACGCGACGGACCATCATGACGGGTCGCAATCCATCGCTGCCGAATAGGCCATAGAAGAAAATTCAGGTGTAGTATGACGCTACTACCCGCCTGATCTGCCGCTGCGTCATCCTGACTTGGTAACCACGTTGACCAATTCAGGAGGGGCCCTTGGCCAAAGCCATACACAGCATGATCCGCGTTCTCGATGAAGCGCGGTCATTGGAATTTTACGAACAAGCGTTCGGTCTAAAGGTTGCCGACCGACTGGATTTCGACAGCTTCACGCTTGTTTACCTAAGCAATCCCGAAACAGAATTCGAACTGGAACTGACCGTCAACAAAGGGCGGGAAGAGCCCTATGATCTTGGTGACGGCTACGGTCATCTGGCTGTGTCGGTCGAAAACCTTGATGCCGAACATGCCCGCTTTGTCGAGGCAGGGCTGAATCCCAGAAAACTGGTCGAATTTGCGCCGGGTGGCGATGTGATCGCCCGCTTTTTCTTTGTGGCCGATCCGGACGGCTATGAAATCGAGGTGTTGGAGCGGGGTGGTCGCTTCAAGTGATCTGACCTGCCGGAAATACCCGAACACACTGTCATGAGATGGAGGAGACCCATGACACACACAGCAAGCCCGCGGGGGTTAACCCGCCGCCAGCTTTTGTCGTCAGCGACAGCCGCTGGCGCATCATTCGTCATCGGCGCAGGATTTATTGCAGCCCCGAACGCCGCTTGGGCGATGGAAACCACTCATCTGGACCCGCAGGTTTTTGCCACGCTGGTCCAGATGGCACGCGATATCTATCCGCACGACCGTATCCCCGATGAAAACTATGTTCTGGCCGTCAAAGGCTACGACAATGCTGATGCTGCCGCTGGCATTACGGTGGGCATCGCCGCGTTGGATGCGGCGGCGCAGGGGCGCGGTCATGGGTCTTACCTTGGGGCGGGATGGGAACGCGACCGCGTCGATATCCTGCGTTCGATGGAGGACAGCGCCTTCTTCCAGCAAATCCGCGGTGGTCTTGTGACCGGCCTTTATAACCAAAAGGCCGTGTGGCCGATCTTTGGCTATGAGGGCGAGAGCTACTCGAAAGGTGGCTACATCGAGCGCGGTTTCAACGACATCAACTGGCTTTGAGCCATTGTGGGAGGAGATAGCTATGGCTGCACCTTTTGATCTGAATGACGACAGTGTTGTCGTTGTAATCGGAACCGGCGCCGGTGGCGGGGTTCTGTCCAATGAACTGGCCCAGAAGGGCGTGAAGGTCGTCGCGCTGGAAGCGGGCGGGCGCTATTTGCCCGATGACTACATCAACGACGAATGGGAAAGCTTTGGTCAGCTTGCCTGGACCGACCCTCGCACCACATCCGGTGACTGGCGCGTTGCCAAGGACTTTTCCGGTCTGCCTGCGTGGATCGTTAAGGCGGTTGGCGGCACCACAACGCACTGGGCTGGCGCATCGCTGCGGTTTCAGGACCACGAATGGAAAGCCAAGACGACCTACGGTGATGTCCAGGGCGCGAACCTGCTGGACTGGCCGATTGATCCGGCGGAAATGGACCAGTGGTACACCAAGGCCGAGAACAAACTGGGCGTAACGCGCACTGGCGGCCGCGAGGGCCTTCCGGGCAACAACAATTATAAGGTCTTTGAAAAAGGCGCACGCGCGCTTGGGTACAAAGAGGTGTCGACCGGTCGCATGGCGATCAACTCGGCGTGGAACGACGAACGGATGGCCTGTCAGCAAACGGGCTTCTGTTTCCAAGGCTGTAAGTGGGGCGCCAAGTGGTCTGCCGCCTACACCGACATTCCGCGCGGTGAAGCGACAGGGAACCTTGAAGTCCGCGAACGCGCCCATGTGGCACGCATCGTTCACAATGAAGCGGGCAAGGTGACAGGCGTCGAATACTTCGATGCGGATGGAAATCTGCAGCTTCAGAAAGCACGCATTGTCTGTGTGGCTGGCAATTCGTTCGAAAGCCCGCGCTTGCTGCTGAACTCGGCATCTTCGATGTTCCCTGATGGTCTGGCCAACAGCTCGGGGCAGGTGGGGCGCAACTATATGCGTCACATGACCGGTTCGGTTTATGCGGTGTTCGATAAACCCGTCCGCATGTGGCGCGGCACGACCATGGCTGGCATCATTCAGGACGAAGCCAAACACGACCCATCCCGCGGATTCGTCGGTGGCTACGAAATGGAAACGCTGGCGCTGGGCATTCCGTTCATGGCGGCCTTCCTTGATCCGGGCGCTTGGGGGCGTGAGTTCACGACTGCCTTGGACGGCTATGAAAACATGGCTGGCATGTGGCTGGTTGGCGAAGACATGCCGCAGGAAACCAACCGCGTAACGCTGAACCACGATGTGAAAGACCAATATGGTCTGCCGGTGGCGAACGTGCATTTTGATGATCACCCCAACGACATCGCGATGCGCAACCATGCCTACAAACAGGGTATCGCGGTGTACGAGGCCGTCGGCGCGACCCGCGTTTTCCCGACGCCGCCGTATCCGTCGACGCACAATCTGGGCACCAACCGAATGTCGGAAAACGCGCGTGATGGCGTTGTGAACAAGTGGGGTCAGACTCACGACATTTCGAACCTGTTCATTTCCGACGGGTCGCAGTTCACAACAGGGGCAGCAGAAAACCCGACACTGACGATTGTGGCTTTGGCTATCCGTCAGGCCGATCACATCGCCCGCGAAATGAGCGCGGGCAACCTGTAAAACCTGCCAAAAATCGAAACGCCCCGAGGCCAAATCGGGGCGTTTTTTCGTGTCTGTGATGCGAGGTTTTTCAAGGTAACTTCGTGGCTTTTAAAAAGGCGAAAAATTTTCTCCAAAACTGCCACAAACGTCTTGCAAGCCCGAACGCCCTTAGCTAGAAGGCACGCCACGGCGGGTGATTAGCTCAGTTGGTAGAGCGCTTCGTTTACACCGAAGATGTCGGGAGTTCGAGTCTCTCATCACCCACCACTTTCTTCCTGAAATCGATACCAAACACCCTTGCTACAGCAGGGCGTCGATCTTTTTCATGGCCGAGTCGAACTGCTCTCCGTAGCTGATCGTTTGTACAAAGCGCCCTTTCTTATCGAACAGCATCACAAAGGCCGAGTGGTCCATCGTATAGCCACCGTTTTTCAACGGCACCTTCTGAGCATAAACGCGGAACGAGGTGATGGCTTTCTTGATCTCGTCCTCGGGGCCGGACACGCCAACGACGCCGGGCACCCATGATACGTATTCCTGCATCATGTCGATGGTGTCGCGTTCTGGATCGACGGTGACAAAGTATGTGCGCAGCTCTTTTCCTTGATCAGCCAATTCCGCCTGCCACCCGGCGATATCGCCCAGCGTTGTCGGGCAGACCTCGGGGCAGTGGGTGAAGCCGAAGAACACAGCCGATGGCGCGCCCTTCAGGCTGTCTTCTGTAAACGGTGTCCGGTCGGTGGTCAGCAGGGCGTAGTCGCCCATGCCTAGACTGTCTGCGGCAGTGCGGTTCATTTTCGGGATGATCATCACCACCCAGAGGGCTGCGAAGAGGGCCAGAAGTGCCAGCCCTCCCGCGACCACAAACGTAGATTTGCGGTTGGTCATAATTTAGCTTCCGTGCTTCATGTGGCCGCCATGGCCGGTGTGACCCATGCCGCCTTGTCGTGCGGCGACGGGCATTGTGATGGTCGTGCTGCCTGCCTGTTCGAACTCAAGCGTTACTGAGACCGTGTCGCCTTGGACGAGGGCTTTGTTCAGTTCCATGAACATGACGTGGTAGCCGCCGGGTTTCAGCTCGACCGTTTCTCCAGCGGGGATCGGTAGGCCGTCGGCCAGTTCGCGCATTTTCATCACGTCGTTTTCCATAGCCATTTCATGAATTTCGACGCGGCCGGAAATGTCAGAGCTGGCGGCGATCAGGCGATCATCTGCGCTGCCGGTGTTGGTGATTGTCATAAAGCCGCCAGCGACCGGCGCATTGGGCAGCGTTTCGCGCGAATAGTAGCCCGAGATTTCCAGATCGCCGACAGTTTCCACGGCGTGCATGCCCTGGGCATAGGCCCCGTGATCCATATGGTTCATTCCGCCGCCTTGCTGGTTTGGCGGAAAGGGAATGGGTTTGGGGGCGTCTTCGGCCCAAGTGGATGTTGCGAGGGTCATGAGAAACCCTGTGATCAGGGCGGATGTGTTCAAAAATGTCATGTCGTTTTCCAAAGGTCGCGCAGATGCCGTGTGCATGCTGCGGTAGGCGGCCCAGAGGGCCCGTTGTCAGGTGAAAATGTGGAAAATCAGACAGCGGCCGGTGGCGCGCGGGCTGCGACATGCGAATGGCGAAGCTGGGGGCCGGTGATCAGGTCCGCAGCGTAGTGATGCTCAAGTGCGATCGAAAGCTTGATGATGCTTTCCGGTGCGCGGGCCTGTTCGGACCGCGGCAGTTCATTACAAACCGGACAGCGGTGTTCATGATCGTGCTGATCAAGGTTCTCGGAACAGATATCGGCCAGCGTTGCGCCAGCCGAGATCATTTCGGCCTTTTGCATCAAGGCATCATGATCGGGCGCCATCTGGGTCGCCGAATAGACCGTCAGCGCTGCGAACAGCGTCACCGACAGGCAGGCAATCACCAGATTTTTGAGTCGTCCAAACATGGCGGCAAGAATGACACGGTTTCGACGTGGCCGAAAGTGACGTGCTGACGCATTACCTAATTGTAACCTGTCATCTCGAGATAGCCACGACCACCGTGCGATCCCGTGATGCGGACCGGGCCTTCCCAATAGGGAAATAGTGTGTCCATCCATGCGTCGGGCTGAACGGCCTCTACCGTAATGTCCAAGTCCTTCTCGGGCAATTTTACCGACCAACTGGTCGGAACCTCGCGGCCATGCGTGGTGGTTTGGGCTATCGGCGACAGTTCGATTGCGCCGTTGTCGATTGCAGTGGGGGTGCCGTCTGCGGTGATCCACGTTCCTGATGTGTAGTCGTCTCCTGACGTGCTGCGCAGTCGGAAAGCCATAAGCTTGTCGCCGCTATCAAGATTGAGCGAGAACCAGTCCCAACCGCTTTGATCAGAGGCCAAAGGTTGGGAAGACCATTCCCGATCCAGCCACGCTGTTCCGGTCACATCGATATCGCCATCTGGCAAATTGAGCGTTCCCGAGACCGCGTAAAACGGTTGCGAGTAATAATAGCTGGCTTGGCCCGAGGATGATTTGACCGAATAGCCTTGGTCGCCATGGGCAACCAATGGGCCATTGGCGGTCAGGTTCAGTTGATAGGCAAACTCGGCCCCGCGCGCGGTCAGGTCGATTGCTGAGAGAAGATCCTTGTTTCCAGAGGCCACGCTAGCCAGCGACCAGTCATCGATAAACGCATTTAGAGGCTGGCTTATGCCTGCTTGGCCGGTTGCGCCCCGTGCAAGCCGTTCAGCGTGGTAATGGGTGTCTTCTGTCGTCACAGCGGCGTGGCCCATCCAAAGCTGGTCTTCAGGCAGGCCCGTGGGCTGGCTGGCCGAGCGAAATAGCGTCCACTGCACGCCGTAGTCCCGTCCAGCACTGTCGGTCAGATTGGCCGTCAGATACCACCATTCAATCCGGAAATCGGGGTGGGCTGCATGATCTTTTGGAAACGTGAACTTTGTTCCGCGTTCCGGAACGGCGAACCCGTCGACCTCGGTTCCCAAACCGGCAAAGCCCTGCGCGGATGCGATCGAGGGAAAAAGACCAATAAGGAGCAGAAGGATTTTAACGTTCATTGGAAAACACCCGTAGCAATTGCGCCGAGGGCACGCGCCTTAGACGGTAGATCGGCCAGAAACAGGCCACTGCTGCGGCCAAAACCGCCAGCACGCCCAGCCTGAACCAATCTGTGGGAAACAGGTACATCGGAAGCTTCCAGCCGAAGGCCTCGACATTCACGATCGACAGCAACACCCATGCTAACGCCAGCCCCACCGGGATCGACAGGATCCATGTGAACACAGCCAAGGCAAGGCTGCGCCAGAATTCGATTTTCGACAGGGTCTTTGTCGTGATCCCCAAAGACCAGACAGGTGCCAATTGAGGAAGCCGCATGGTCGACAGCGTCAAAAGACTGGTCAGCAGGGCAAAGCTGGCGACACCCAGCGTCAGGACATTCAGCGCGCCGGTTACCAGAAAGGTCTGGTCGAACACCCGTAGAGACATCTGTTTGACGTCCGATTGGTTGACGACCGCGGATGCGGGCAGATTGAACTTTTCGCGGATATCGCGGGCCAATTCCCCCGCCTGATCCGGCGCGATACGATAGGCGTAGCGAAGTTTGGGCCGGTTTGGAAAACGGCTTTCTAGCGGTGCGAGGGCCGTGATCAGCTGGCCGTGCGGGTTGCCGTAGTCGGAATAGATGCCAACCACGGGCAGGGGCCACGTATCTGTCACCGAAAGAGTGGTGCCAACGGTGATGCCATTCCGGCGGGCGAATTGTTCGTTGACCAGAACGCCTTGGCCCGTGCCGATTTCGTCCCAGACGTCTTGGGTTGCCTGCAGCAAAGGCCAGTTATCGCGGTAGGTCGGGTGATCGATGATGCCGTAGATATCGACGTTCTGTTCCAGCAGCGTGGCTTCTACGGACCAGATGGGCAAGGCGGCGGTCGTGAGCGGCGCGGCAAAGCGCCGGATGTCTTCTGCTTCTTGCGGCGTGCGGGCGGTTACGTAGATTTCGGCGGCGAGGCGTTGGTCAAGCCAACCCACAAACGTGGCGCGGAAAGAGCCCACCATCGTCGCCACGCCGACATTTGCCGACAGCGCGAGCAGCAGCGCCATCAGGGCCAGAGACAGTGCAGGCACCTGCTGACGCGTGTCAGCGACGATCCATTGGCCAAGCGGCGAACGTGGCAGCTTGCCTGCCATTTTCAGGACGGCGTTTGTCATCGGGGGTAAAACGATGGCCGCGCCAATCAAAAGCGATGCAAGGCAGGCAAAGCCCGCGATCAGGCCCGAGCCCCACATCGCCAGAAGTCCGCTAAAGCCCAGCAGCCCCAATCCTGCAAACGCCTGAAACCGCAGGGTTCTGGCCGAGGACATTGCCCACGCACGGGGAAGGGCGGGCGCAAGGATCGGCATCCGTACAACCCGCCATAGCGCCTGCGCCCCCGCGACGGCGGCACCTGCCATTGTCATGGCCAAACCGCTGATTGCCCAAACCGGATCAAAGCTCAGATCGCCAGAGACAGCCGCGCCATAAAGCCCCCTGAGGGTACCGGCGACACCCGGCAGAAGGGACGCGGCGATACCGTAGCCAAGGACGATGCCGACCAATCCGGCAAGCAAGGCGATCAACCCCAGTTCAACAGCCAATAGCGTCACAAGCCGTTTCAGGCCGATGCCCATCGCGCGTAGGGTCCGGAATGTGCTGCGGCGTTGTTCAAATGCCAGTCCGATGGCTGACTGAACGATGAACAGACCGACGGCAAAAGACAGCAGGCCAAAGGCGGTCAGGTTCAAGTGAAAACTGTCCGTCAACTGTGCCAGATCGCCGGTGCCCTGCGCTGGTATTACCGCGTATCCATCCAAGTTTGTGATCGGCGGCAGGCCAAAGGGTTGGTCAGGGGCGATCACCAGCGCCGATAGGTATTCGGCTTTGAGCAGCGATTGCGCCGTCGTCACATCAGTCAGCGCCTGACCGATGGGAATTTCGGCAGAAACCTGAACAATCGGCCCGTCGTCGCCCCAAAAGGCAGTCAGCGTTTTGGCCGTTTCCGGCGATGCCAGCACCAACCCCTGATCGGATAAAAAGGCGAACAGCCCTTGCTCATCAAGGCTGGCCATGCCCACCCGCGGCGGGCTGGTCAGCGGATCAAAACCGGTCAGTTGGACACGGTCTGCCCCAACCACCAGCAGTCCTTCCAGTTCGGGCGACACCAGATAGCCTAGGCGCCGCAACCGGACAAAATCGTCCAGCGACACGCCGTTTTCTGACACGAGTTTATCATATCCGCGCTGTCCTATGCTGCCAGCCGCGTCATCATAGCTGGCCCGCGCCTGCGCATTGATCGATTGCACGCCTGACCAAAGGGCAGTCGCCAGAGCAAGGCCCAGAAAAAGCGTAACGAATTGAACTTTGTGACGCAGCCAATGCGACAGGAGCGCGCTAAAGATGACGCGGTTCACGCGATCAGTCCGTTTTTCAGATGCAACCTGCGATCCAGTTTAGACGCATGGCGTTCCGAGTGGGTCACCATCAACAGCCCTGCACCGGCCTCTTTGACCAAATCCTGCAACAAGGTCATGACCGCTTCGGCGGTATCCTCGTCCAGATTGCCTGTGGGTTCGTCGGCCAGAACGAACTCGGGGCGGCTGGCGATGGCACGTCCGATTGCGACGCGCTGCTGCTGGCCACCTGACAGCTGTTCTGGATAACGGTGAAGCAATGCCGCCAGGCCGAGCTTTTCTGCCAGTTCCTGCGTCCACTCGGCATCGTCGCGCCCTACAAGGCGCGCGTGGAACGACAGGTTTTGCGCAACTGTCAGCGAGGGAATCAGATTTAGCTGCTGAAAAACGATCCCGAACTTTTGCCGCCTGATCTGCGACTTGCCGTCATCATCGAGATCATGAAGCGCGTCACCGTTCAGAAAAATCGTGCCGCTGTCGATATCTTCAAGGCAGCCCAGGCAATGCAAAAGGGTGCTTTTCCCCGATCCGCTCTCTCCGGTCAGAGCCACGCTTTCGCCTTTTGCAACCTTTAACGAGACGCCGCGCAAGACGTCGACGGCCCCGTCACTGGCTTGGAAGGCTTTCCTCAGGTTTTCTGCTGACAGCATCGCGGGCCTCGTCGTTTCTTGGGGCACTAGCTAGGTGGTTTTTTTCCGACTGAAAGGGCGTTGGCGTGCTTGCCGTGTTTTGTGCCGTCTCGGTCAACCACTCGGCCACTTCTTTTACGCGATTACGAGAGAGCGGAATGTCGCGCCCGTTTGTCAGACGCAATACGTGCCGCCCGGGCACTTTGACGGTTTCTTTGGCCATATGGCGTGGAACCCACCATGACCGATGGGGTTGGATCCCCTGATCTGTGTCGGTTTGCGCTACGATGTCTTTCATACGTGCACGGGTCGAAATTAGGCCATCGTGTAAATGGACCGAGACGTGGTGCTCTTTCGCCTCGATACAGACGATATCGGCAATGGAAATGCGGTCTGTGCCGATGATCAGCGCGGCGTCTTCTGATTGAGCGGGCAGGGGAGACGGTTCTTCCGGTTCTGCCGGCGCGTTTTCTTTGGCCTGTTGGCGTATTTCGATTCCCAGTGTTGGCAACACAAAGAGGAAAAAAAGCACCTCGAGAAGGAACGCGATGATGAAGAGAATCGTGAACTGCTGCCAGAAGTGAGACACGAAGGTTTGCTTGGACAGCAGCCATGCAAGATTTTCAGACAGGCCGACCACCGGAAAAAGCGACGCAAACGTCAACACTGGCAACGGGATTCGGAGCGGCAGGACGTGTTTCTGAAAAAGGGCGAACAGCCAATGCGCGGCGATTTTTGTCGCAAGAAAGACGCAGGTGATCGCGCTCCAGAGTAGGAAAACAAGCTGCGGGCCCAGATTCGCGGAATGGTTTGCCGGATCGGCCACCGACATCAAAAGAATGCAAAGGCAGATGAATACCAAAGTGCGCGGGTGTGCGAGGGCTTTGTAGGCGTCGTATGTCGAAAAGGTCCGCGCGACACCGATCGGATCCCAGATAGAAAGGTCTAATTTTAAACTTTTTGAAGTAGGCATGGCGTTTCTCTGCCATTTGTATGCGGCCTAGTAAGCGGAAAGAGCAAGTTCAATTACAACTATATTGGGCGCTGTGCCAAAAGCATACACGCGATGAATAGCGAAAATCGACTGATTCTACCGTGATTTTCGCCTTCGACAGGTGCGGGTTATAATTGATGAAAAATCTCGCGCGAAAGCGCTTGACGGGGATGGGGGTCGTGCGTAGAACGCCTCTCACGCTTGGACGATCAAGCAGCAGTGAGCGGTTGTAGCTCAGTTGGTTAGAGTACCGGCCTGTCACGCCGGGGGTCGCGGGTTCGAGCCCCGTCAACCGCGCCACCACTGCCTTGATCCTGTCCAGCGCGATGCGCGGTTGTAGCTCAGTTGGTTAGAGTACCGGCCTGTCACGCCGGGGGTCGCGGGT
>NZ_CEYADA010000003.1:113577-172994 GCF_982780845.1 Thalassococcus sp. | reverse complement strand
TCGAGCCCCGTCAACCGCGCCACTTCTTCTTCTACAGTTTGACAAGACACCTCTGAAGACGCTGATGTTTGGTCAGCTTTACAGGAGTCTGTTTTCGGAAAAGAAAAAGGCGCCCGATTGGACGCCCTTATATATTTCGTTTGCCGTCAGGCTTAGCTGCCCCAGGTGCGTACCGGGCCGCAATCCATGTGAACGAAGTTTGATCCGCTGTAGCGGCCGACGCCACCGGCACGGCACGACGATGCGGCACGTGCAATCTGGCTGACCGAGCGGGACGCAAGGCGCAGGTCTGCTGCCTGACCCTGAATGTGACGAGAATTTTTGGCCACACCTGAAGAGCGCGAGCGCAACATTGCGTTGGTTTCAGGGCTGCGGTAGCCGGAAAGCATCATGTAGGGTTCGCTAACATCCAGCAGGTTGTGCGAAGCTGCCATAATATCGATTGTGCGCAGGTCAATCTGTTTGACCTTGCCGTTGCGCCAGTCGCGCATGAAGTAGTTAATCTCTTTCACAGCGTCCGCGATGTAATCGCCATCCACCCAGTAGATCATGTCGATCCGTTCACCGGTGCGGCCAGAGTACATCTTGATGCGGCGGATATCGCCACCACCACGAAGAAAGCCTGCGGCATTGGCAAAAGTCGGTGCTGCTGTGAGTGTCGTGGCTGCGAATGCCTGCAAAAGGCCGCGCCGCGAAATGCTGCTTGGGCGTACGTCTGTCATTAGAACTGCCTGTCCCGTTTCTGTCCTGTATGGCCCCTGTCATTGCAAGAGCCCTGCCATCTATCCCCCAGATGCCTGCCGATACTTTACATATCATGAATCGAACCGAAAGCGAAGAATCCGATTTGGTTCCTTCACAAGGTGGTTTGGGCGATTTTCTGCTTATTTCCCAGAACTGTGGCATCGGTGCCGCGACGGTTTGACGAGAATGCAGCAAATTTTAAATTCAGGCGACCATTCCGTTAATTGTGAATAGACAGCCACTCAGCACATGCGATTGTAGGCTGTAACAATTTTTCCTGGCGGAGGGCAGTATGTTTGAACTGGTGCGTAAAAAAGTAAGGCTGACAGTGATGTCGGGGGTCGTTCTGGCCGCGGCGTTTGGCATGCCAGATCTTTCGCACGCACAGGTCACAGCCTTCAAGACAGCCGTTGCGGAAACGGCATCTCAGGATGAATCCATCGCGGAATTTTACCGTTCGAGAGGTTTTGAACCCTTTTGGACTGGCTCGGACGACGTTCAACTCGCCCGACGTGCGGCGCTGATCAAGGCGCTCGATGCGGCTGGTGCCCATGGGCTGCCCGCGCAGCGATACGATCCGTCGCAAATCCTGTCGGACATGCAGTTCGCCAAGTCGGTTCGTGAGCAGGGCGTTCTGGACGTTGAACTGACAAAGGTTTTTCTGGGATTCGCGCGTGATCTGCAGTCGGGCATTCTGGACCCGCGCAAAGCGCATAGCGATATCAAACGCCCGGCGCCTGTTCGTGCGGCGAAAGATCTTCTGGAACAACTTGCGACAAGCGAACCGGATGCGTTTTTCCGGACATTGGCGCCAACGTCCCACGAATATCGCCGTCTGATGCGCGAAAAAATGCGGCTGACCAATCTTGTTGCCCGCGGCGGCTGGGGCGATACCGTCGGGGGCGGCAAAATCGAACCGGGTCAATCCGGCGCGCGCGTCGTGGCGCTTCGCAATCGTTTGATTCGCATGGGATATCTGCCAGAGACGTCTGTCGCGGAATATGAAACCAGTATTGTGTCTGCGGTTCAGGCGTTTCAACTGGATCATGGTCTGGAAGCAGACGGTGTCGCGGGTGACGCAACCCTGAAGGCGCTGAACGTCAGCGCCGAGGATCGTTTGAAATCTGTTCTTGTCGCTATGGAACGTGAACGCTGGCTGAACCAGCCGGAAGGTTGGGGGCAGCGCCACATCAAGGTGAACCTAACCGAATTCATGGCGCGTATCTATGACGACCAGAAAGTCACGTTTGAAACCCGCGCCGTGGTAGGTGCCCGCAATGCCGACCGCCGGACGCCCGAGTTTTCCGATGTTATGGAGTTCATGGTTGTGAACCCCAGCTGGTACGTGCCGCGGTCCATCGTTGTGAAGGAATATTTGCCCCTTCTTCGAAGCAATCCGGGGGCTGTCGGGCATCTAGAGATCACAGACAGCCGTGGTCGCAAAGTAAACCGAGGCAATGGATTTTCGCAATATTCGGCACAAAGCTTTCCTTTTGCGATGCGTCAACCTCCGGGCCCGCGCAATGCGTTGGGACTGGTTAAGTTCATGTTCCCGAACAAGTACAACATCTACTTGCACGACACGCCTGCCAAGAGCCTCTTCCAAAGGGAAGTGCGCGCGTATTCGCATGGCTGCGTGCGTCTTAACGATCCGTTCGACTTTGCCTACGCGCTTTTGGCCAAGCAAGAATCCGATCCGGTTGGTGTGTTCCAATCACATTTGCGAACCGGCCGCGAAACCCGCGTCAATCTGGAAGCGCCCGTTCCGGTGCACCTGATCTACCGCACGGCCTTTACGCAGGCCAAAGGCCGCACCCAGTACCGTGACGACATCTACGGGCGTGACGCAGCGGTATGGTCGGCGCTTGAACGGGCAGGGGTGGCTCTTATCTCCGGAGAAAGCTAAACCAGCGGTCAGTCAGACCGGAGCCTGCCATGAAATACAGTTTGGGTGAAATTGCCAAAGCGCTGGGTGCAGCCGTGCATGGCGATGAAACACTGGTCGTGACCGGTGTAAACGAACCGGCTGCCTGCGGCCCAGATCAACTGGCGATGGCGATCAAGCCCGAGTTTGCCGAGACATTGGCAGATGGTCAGGCGCAAGCAGCCATGATGTGGGATGGGGCCGACTGGCGGGCGTTCGGCCTGAAAGCCGCGATTGTTGCCCCGCGTCCGCGTTTCGCGATGGCGGGACTGTCGGGCATGATGGATCCGGGGCAGGGCTATGGCAGCGGCGTTCACCCGTCGGCGGTCGTTGACCCTTCTGCAAAGATTGGCGCGAATGTGACGATCGGCCCATTGGCTGTGATCGGCCCCGAGGCTGTGATTGGCGACAATTCTGTAATTGGCCCGCATTGCCACGTCGGCTGGAACGCGCGACTGGGTGCTGGTGCGGTTCTGCACTCTGGTGTGAAAATCGGCGCGCGTGTGACCATTGGCGATCGCTTTATCGCCCAGCCAGGGGCAGCCATCGGTGGTGATGGGTTCTCATTCGTCACGCCTGAGCCGTCGGGCGTAGAAAAGGCGCGCGAAAGTCTGGGGGCCGAAGGCGCGACGGATGCGCAGCAATGGGCGCGTATCCATTCGCTGGGCGGTGTCACTATCGGCAATGACGTCGAGATCGGCGCAAATTCCTGTATCGACCGTGGCACTGTGCGCGACACGTTTATCGGCAACGGTGTAAAGTTCGATAACCTTGTCCAGATCGGCCACAACGTGGTGATCGAAGATGACTGTCTGATCTGTGCTCAAACCGGTGTGGCCGGATCGTCCAAGATCGGGCGAGGGACTGTTCTGGGCGGACAGACCGGAATCAGTGACAACCTGAACATTGGCGAGAACGTCATCACTGGCGGTGGCACCGTTGTTCTGTCGAACATTCCAGCAGGCCGCGTGATGCTGGGCTATCCCGCCATGAAGATGGAAACGCACATCGAAGTCTACAAAGGGCTTCGTCGTTTGCCGCGCTTGTTCCGTGACGTATCTTTGTTACGAAAATCTGTTTCAAACGGCGAATCTAATACCTAAATCGTTCGCAGAACGCGCAGACCAAAGGGCGACCCAAATGACAGATCAGGCCAACGTGACTGAGAAGGTGATTGAAATCATTGCCGAACAGGCTGTGTTGGAACCCTCTGACGTCTCTGTCGATATGTCCTTGGAAGACGTGGGCATTGATTCCTTGGGCCTTGTCGAATGCATTTTCGCGATTGAAGAGGCCTTTGACATCTCGGTCCCCTTCAATGCCAACGACCCGCAAGAAAGCGATTTTGATATATCCTCGGTCGCGTCCATCGTGACAGGGGTCGAGCAGCTGATCCGCGAGCAGAAGTCGTGAAACGCGTCGTTATCACCGGCGCGGGAACGATCAACGCGCTGGGCCATGACGTTCCTTCCACTTTCGAGGCCATGCGCGAAGGCCGCTGCGGGATCGGCCCGTTGGATATTCGCGATGTGGACCGTCTGGGCATCAAGATCGGCGGGCAGGTTCATGGATATGAGCCTGAAGAGCGATTCAATCGCCAGCAAATCGCGCTGTATGACCGCTATACCCAGTTCACCCTGATTGCCGCGGAAGAGGCGATCCAGCAGTCCGGTATCCGGTTCGAGGGCGAGCTGGCGGCGACTTCAGGCGTTATTCTGGGTACATCGGGTGGCGGCCTGACCACGCAGGACGAAAACTATCGCGCTGTGTATGAAGAGGGGAAGAACCGCGTTCATCCCTTTGTCGTGCCCAAACTGATGAACAACGCGGCCTGTAGCCACGTTTCCATGCAGTACAACATCAAAGGCCCGTCTTTTACCGTGGCATCTGCCTGCGCGTCGTCGAACCACGCAATGGCGCAGGCGTTTTCCTTTGTTCGCTCCGGCATGGCGCCTGTCATGGTCACAGGCGGGTCCGAGTCCATGCTGTGTTTTGGCGGGATCAAAGCGTGGGAAGGGCTGCGCGTTATGTCCAAAGACGCCTGCCGCCCGTTTTCCGCGACACGCAATGGCATGGTGCAGGGCGAAGGTGCGGGCATCTTTGTCTTTGAAGAATACGAACATGCCAAAGCACGCGGGGCCGAGATTTTGGCCGAGGTCGTGGGGTACGCCATGTCATCGGATGCCGCTGACATCGTTATGCCATCCAAGCAGGGGGCCGCGCGGGCGATCTCTGGGGCGTTGAAAAACTCAGGCCTTAACAAATCCGACGTCGGCTATATCAACGCACACGGAACAGGCACGGCAGCCAATGACAAAACCGAATCCGCCGCTGTTGCGGATGTATTCGGGACCCATGCGGATAAACTGATGATGTCGTCGACCAAATCCATGCACGGTCACCTGATCGGGGGCACAGGCGCGGTTGAGCTGTTGGCCTGCATCATGGCACTGAAAGACGGGATCATCGCGCCGACGATTGGCTATGAAGAACCCGATCCGGAATGCGCGCTGGATGTGGTGCCGAACGTAGCGCGCGAGGCCAAGGTCAAAGCCGCCCTCTCGAACGCCTTTGCCTTTGGTGGTTTGAACGCGGTTCTGGCGCTTCAAAAATTCTGAGGGGGCTGCGGATTATTCCGCAGCCGTCAGTTCCCCATTTTCGATCTGTTCCCGTTCGATGCTTTCAAACAGGGCTTTGAAGTTGCCTTCACCAAAGCCGTCATCCCCTTTGCGCTGGATGAATTCGAAAAAGATCGGGCCGATCACGGTTTTCGAGAAAATCTGCAGCAGGATTTTGGTTTCGCCGCCATCAATCACACCTTCGCCGTCAATCAGGATGCCGTGCTTTTTCATGCGGTCCAGTGGCTCGGAATGGCCCGAGACGCGATCAAAGCTTAGGTCATAGTAGGTGTCCGGCGGGCCCGGCATGAATTTCAGTCCATTGTCAGCAATCGCGTCAGTGGCGTCATAGATGTCGCGCGCGCCCACGGCGATGTGCTGGATGCCTTCGCCTTTGTATTTCTTCAGATAGGCAACGATCTGGCCGGTTTCGCCGCGATCTTCGTTGATCGGAATGCGGATACGACCGCAGGGCGACGTCAGGGCGCGGCTGAACAGACCGGTGTATTTGCCTTCGATGTCAAAGAACCGGATTTCGCGGAAATTGAACAGCTCGCCATAAAAGCCGAACCATTTGTCCATGTTCCCTTTGAACACGTTGTGGGTCAGGTGATCGAGGTAATAGAAGCCCACGCCGCGCGGTTTGCTTTGCTCGATCCAGTCGAATTCCGCGTTGTACGGCGAGGTGTCGTAATACTGATCCGTGAAATACAGCAGGCTGCCACCGATCCCTTTGATCGCGGGCCAGTCGACGGTTTTGTCATCGCCCTCATAGGGCTCTGCGCCGTTTTTTATGGCATGTTCAAAGGCATGTTGGGCGTCGACAACGCGCCACGCCATCGACGGGGCACAGGGGCCGTGTTCTTCCACAAACTTGGCCGCAAAGCTGTCAGGATCGGCGTTTAGCACGTAGGTGATATCGCCTTGCTGCCAAAGCTCGATTTGTTTTGTCTTGTGATTGGCGACGTGGGCATAGCCCATCTTGGTGAACAGATCGCGCAGTTCCTGCGGCTCTGGATGGGCGAATTCGACAAATTCGAACCCGTCGGTGCCTGCGGGGTTTTCGGGTGTAATTGTGGATTGTGGTGCGTCGTGTGGAAATGGGCCCATGGGAACCTCCTGTTATTTTAGGCCAGTATCCCTCTGATTTGATGCGGGTTGTGCGTATTGTGGGTGATGGATTTTGAAAAATCGTATATATTGCGCATAGATTTGTGAAATGACGCGGAGTTTGCGCATGATTCTTGATCCGGTCGATTTGCGTTTGCTGGAGCACCTTCAGAAAAACGGTCAGGCCACAGCGCAAGAGCTGGGTGAGGTTCTGCACCTTTCGGCCAGTCAGGCAGGACGGAGGCGTCAGAAGCTGGAAGAAACCGGTGTCATCCATCACTACGCCGCGCGGCTTGATCCGGCGAAACTGGGGCTGTCGGTGCAGGCCTTTGTGCAGGTGCAACTGGATCGCCACGGAGCCGAACACGGGGCAAGCTTTGCACGGCTATTGAAAACACGGCCCGAGATCACCTCGGCATGGACGATGACGGGCGAGGCCGATTACCTGCTACGTGTTTATTGTCCTGATCTGGCGTCACTGAACCGACTGATCCACGAGGTGCTGCTGGCCAATCCCGTCGTCAGCCGCGTACATAGTCAGATCGTTATGGATCAGCCCAAGGCGGACGCGCCGCTGCCGTTGGGATAGGTGGCCTGAGCTTGCCCGGCTATTCGTCGCGCGTCGGTTCATTTGGATTGCTTGAAAACAGCGCGATCTTGTTGCCCTCGGGATCACGAAGATAGGCGACATAGAAGGTAGGACTATACGCTTCGCGAAACCCGGGATCACCTTCGTTCGTTCCACCAGCCTTCAACGCCGAGGTATGCAGTTCGCGGACCACGTGTTGGGAAGGCGCCTCGAACGCGACCATGTTGCCGTTGCCGACCGAGGCCGGTTGTCCGTCAAAAGGCGGCTTTACATAGAAATCCGGAAAAACAGGTGTTTCACCCTGAGGCACGGGCAATGAATAGCTTAGGCCCTCGTGATTTTCAGTCAGCGCATAGCCAAGCGAAGGCAGGATCGCATTGTAGAAACGCTTTGCCTGAGAAATGTCGTTCGCGCCGACGGTGACATAGGCGATCATGATATCCGTTTTCCAAATGTGTTTTGTTCAGGCCAATTGATTTCAATCAGCCTAAACATGTTTGGAAGGATAGGACAGACACCGTTCAGAATGTCGGATCAATACCCGCGCCAGATCCAGCCGCCACCAAAGATGCGCGATCCTTCGTTGGCATAAAACACGCAAGCCTGACCGGGAGAGATGCCTTCTTCGGCAACCATCAGTTCAACCTCGGCCTCAGTTTCCGAAATAGGGCGGATCACGGCCTCGGTCGGCGGGCGGGTCGAACGGACCTTGACCGACAGATGCCATTCCTTTTGCGAAGTGAACGGCTCGTCCCCGAGCCAGTTGATTTCGCGCACAGGAATGGTGCGGGTAGCCAGCATTTCCTTCGGGCCGACAACAACTTGCTTCGTGTCCACGTCCAGTTTGACCACATAAAGCGGCTCATCCAGTCCGCCGATACCCAGACCGCGGCGCTGTCCGATCGTGTAGTGGATCACGCCGCGATGTGTGCCCAGAACGCGGCCATCGGCATGTACGATGTCGCCAGGTTCAGCAGCACCGGGGCGCAGCTTTTCGATGACGCTTGCGTAGTTGCCGTCTGGGACAAAGCAGATGTCCTGACTGTCGGGCTTGTCAGCAACCGGCAGGCCGTATTTGGACGCCAAGGCGCGGGTCGCATCCTTGGACGGCAGATGGCCCAGCGGAAAGCGCAGGTAATCAAGCTGCTCCGGCGTGGTCGAGAACAGGAAATAGCTTTGATCGCGGTTCGCATCCTCGGCACAATGCAGTTCCGGCCCGTTCGCGCCCATCTTGCGCTGGATATAGTGACCGGTCGCCATGCAGTCGGCTTCTAGGTCTTTGGCGGTTTCCAGAAGATCCTTGAACTTTACCCGTTCGTTGCAACGGATGCAGGGGACAGGGGTTGCGCCCGCCAGATAGCTTTCGGCGAACTCGTCAATCACCGCATCCTTAAAAATGTTCTCATAATCCAGAACGTAGTGTGGGAAGCCCATTTCCTCGGCCACGCGCCGCGCGTCGTGGATATCGATGCCCGCACAGCACGCGCCTTTTTTGGCCAAAGCAGCCCCGTGATCATAAAGCTGCAAGGTCACACCAACGACGTCATAGCCTTCCTCTGCAAGCTGCGCAGCCACAACCGAACTGTCGACGCCGCCGGACATGGCGACGACCACACGGGTCTCGGATGGGGGCTTGGGGAAGCCAAGGGAGTTCAGTTGTGTCGTGTCGAGGGCCATCGCGACCTCCTTTCAGGTCGGACAAAATATAGGAAAATCCGAACTACTCTCAAGGACCGCTTTCACTGCTCTTTAAGTAGGATGTCCGCAGATGACTGCGAACCGAAAACGGAAGCGACACATGTATCTGAAGAAGATCGAAGGGCCAAGGGCCGTTTCACTGCCAGACGGAACCGTGATGACGCGGGCCGACCTGCCACCCACGAATACCGTGCGTTGGGTGGCGTCGCGTAAACTTTTGGTTGTCAAAGGCGTCATGTTCGGGTTGATTACTAAAAAACAAGCATATGAGAAGTATGATTTGAGCGAGGATGAATTGGGCGAATGGATTTCGTCCTACCTTGCTGATGGCAAAGCAGCTTTACACGCAACTTGGCACCCGGAAAGAAATCAACTTTAAGTTGTGTTTTTAATTTGCGCATGTATAGTAAGGGGTGATTAACCAATAAGCCCCAAACTCCCTCCGACACACGACCTAACCCGCGGAGACGAAAAAAATGCGCGTCCTTCTGATCGAAGATGATCCGACCACGTCCAAAAGCATCGAAATGATGCTGACCCATGCGAATCTGAACGTCTATTCGACGGACATGGGCGAAGAGGGCGTCGATCTGGCGAAACTCTACGACTATGACCTGATCCTGCTGGACATCAATTTGCCGGACATGACCGGCCACGAGGTGTTGCGCCAGTTGCGGAACGCTAAGGTCAGCACGCCGATCCTGATCCTGTCGGGTGACGATGCCACTGAAAGTAAACTGAAAAGTTTCGGGTTCGGGGCGGACGACTATCTGACCAAGCCGTTCCATCGCGAAGAACTGGTCGCACGTATCCACGCGATCATTCGCCGTTCCAAAGGTCATTCGCAATCGATTATCTCGACGGGTCTGATCAACGTAAATCTGGATGCGAAGACGGTCGATGTACGTGGCGAAACGGTTCATCTGACGGGCAAAGAATACCAGATGCTTGAACTGCTCAGCCTGCGGAAGGGCACGACGCTTACAAAAGAAATGTTTCTGAATCATCTTTATGGTGGAATGGACGAGCCCGAGCTGAAAATCATCGACGTTTTTATCTGCAAGCTGCGCAAGAAGCTGAGCGAAGCAACGGGTGAACCGAGCTACATCGAAACCGTCTGGGGCCGCGGATACGTTCTGCGTGATCCTCAGTCGAGCGCAGGGCAAGAGCCCGCTTTGGCCGCCAGCGCCTGAAGTCTCCTCCCGCGTCCCCGGGAAATGCCTCGTGCCTTTATAAGGTGCGGGGCATTCATTTTTAAGAATTTCGGACCCACGTGCTGCGAATGGCAGGCTCTTTGCCACGGGCACTGGATAAATGCGGATCACAGCCCTATCACATCTGTAGAACTGTTTTGATGGGCGACGCACTGGTATGACCGCGACTGAGATTTCAATCGAAAAGCTGACAATTGATGAGGCGCGTGCCGAACTGGAGCGCCTTTCTGGCCTGCTTGCCGAGGCAAACCAAGCGTACCACACGGACGACGCCCCTGAAATCAGCGATGCGGAGTACGACCGTCTGAAACGGCGCAATGCCGAGATCGAAGCGCGTTTTCCCGATCTGAAACGAGAAGACAGCCCAAGCGACCAAGTTGGCGCAGCTCCGGCATCGGGTTTCGACAAGATCGAACACAAAGTCCGGATGTTGTCATTGTCGAACCTTTTTGAGGAAGAAGAGGTCGCGGAATTCGATGACCGTATCCGCCGCTATCTTGGTCTCTCGGCCGAGGCGGAACTTGTTTACACGGCTGAGCCGAAAATCGACGGTCTTTCCCTTAGCCTCCGATACGAAAATGGTCGGCTCATTCAAGCGGCCACGCGCGGTGACGGTTCGGTCGGTGAAAATGTAACAGCCAACGCCCGAACGATTGCCGACATCCCGCAAGAAATTAAGGGCGCGCCCGAGGTTCTTGAGGTGCGCGGCGAAGTGTACATGAGCCACGAAGATTTTGCGGCCTTGAACGAACGGCAAGAGGCCGCTGGGGGTAAGACTTTCGCAAACCCGCGCAACGCCGCAGCCGGAAGCCTGCGCCAGTTGGATGCGAAAATAACAGCCGCGAGGCCTTTGCGCTTTTTTGCCTATGCGTGGGGTGATCACTCTGAACCTCTTGCGGAAACGCAAATGCAATCCATCGAAAGGCTGGCAGCGCTGGGCTTTCAAACCAATCCTCTGACCCAACTCTGCGACGGCCCGTCCGAGATGTTGGCGCATTACAAAGCCATCGAAGAACAGCGTGCCACCTTGGGCTACGACATCGATGGCGTGGTCTACAAAGTAAACGATCTGGCGCTGCAGCACCGTCTTGGGTTCCGGTCGACGACGCCGCGCTGGGCGACGGCACACAAGTTTCCCGCGGAACTGGCGTGGACACGGCTGGCGGGGATCGACATTCAGGTCGGTCGTACAGGCGCTTTGTCCCCTGTGGCGCGTCTTGAACCGGTGACGGTGGGCGGTGTCGTGGTGTCGAACGCGACATTGCACAACGAAGATTATATCGCGGGCCTTGGCGCAAAGGGCGAAGTCATCCGGCCTGATGAAAACGGCAATCCCAAGGATATCCGCGCCGGTGACTGGGTTCAGGTCTATCGCGCAGGCGATGTGATCCCGAAGGTCGCTGATGTGGATTTGTCCAAACGCCCCGCCGATGCCGAGCCCTATCAGTTTCCGCACAGCTGCCCAGAGTGCGGGTCCGAGGCGATCCGTGAGGAAGGCGACGCTGTCCGCCGGTGTGTTGGCGGCTTGATTTGCCCCGCGCAAGCCGTTGAAAAGATGAAGCACTTTGTGTCTCGTGCTGTTTTCGATATCGAAGGCATGGGCGCCAAGCAGGTCGAGCAGTTCTATCGCGATGGCTGGATCAAAGAGCCTGCCGATATCTTCACTTTGCGGGAAAACTACAGCTCGGGCCTTCAGCAATTGAAGAACCGCGAAGGGTGGGGTGAAAAATCAGCCAACAACCTGTTCGACGCGATTGATGAGCGTCGGAAAATTGCCTTGGGTCGATTGATCTTTGGCCTTGGTATCCGCCACGTTGGCGAGGTCGTTTCAAATCTTCTGGCGCGCCACTATGGGACATGGTCCGCGTTTGAAACAGCGGTCACCGAAGCGGCCGATTTTTCCGGTCCTGCGTGGGAAGATCTGATCGCCATCGATGGCGTGGGCGAGGTTTTGGCTCAATCTCTGGTGTCGACCATGAACCAACCGGCCGAGCGGGAATCCATTGACCGGCTTGTCGCCCATCTGGATGTTCAAGAGGCGGCCAAACCGCAGACTGATGGGTCGCCTGTCGCGGGCAAGACCGTTGTTTTTACCGGCACTTTAGAGCGAATGACACGCGCGGAAGCCAAAGCGCGGGCCGAGGCGTTGGGCGCGAAAGTATCCGGCAGCGTCAGCAAGAAGACCGATATTCTGATTGCGGGGCCCGGTGCCGGTTCGAAAGAAAAGAAGGCGCAAGAATTGGGGATCGAAATCCTTGATGAAGACGCTTGGCTGGATCTGATCGGACAGGCATGAGCGGCCGTCCCGAGATACTTTTCCCGCTTTTCGCGGATTTAAAGACGCTGGACGGTGTCGGGCCCAAGATTGCCCAGAACCTGCAACACCTGCACATAGAAGCGCCGCGTGATCTGTTGTTCACGCTGCCCTATTCGATGATCGATCGCCGTCCGGTGGACACGGTGCAAGGTGCCGAATTGCCTAAGGTTTTGACCGTCAAAGTCACAGTGGGCGACCACCGTCCGGCGCGGAATAAAGGCGGGGCTTACCGGATCAACGTCGAGGATGCGCAGACCAGTTTCCAGCTTGTGTTCTTTCATGCGCGTGGTGATTACCTGTCCAAGGTGCTGCCCACAGGCCAGACGCGCATAGTCTCGGGCAAGGTCGAGTTTTTCGACGGTATCGCGCAGATGGTGCATCCGGATCATATTCTGCGCGAAAGCGAGGCGGACGAACTGCCTTTATTCGAACCGGTTTACCATCTGACGTCGGGTGTGACGCAAAAGCTGATGACGCGGGCCAGCAGCGATGTGTTGTCCAAGCTGCCTGATCTGCGGGAATGGATCGATCCTGCACAAAAAGAGAAAGAGGGCTGGCCGTCTTGGGCGGATGCCATGCGGGCGGCCCATCGGCCCGAGCGGATGGATGATGTGCTGCCCACGTCACCGATCCGCAGGCGGTTGGCTTATGATGAGTTCATGGCGCATCAGCTGACGCTTGCGATCGCACGGGCCACGCGAAAGGCCAGCCCGGGGCGGGCGACCGTAGGAAACGGGCGGTTGCGATCCAAGGTTTTGGCAGCATTGCCGTATCGGCCGACGGGTGCACAGGAACGCGCGATGGAGGATATCGCCGCTGATCTGGCCTCGCCGCAGCGGATGAACCGGCTTTTGCAAGGGGATGTAGGCGCGGGCAAAACGTTGGTGGCCTTCATGACGTTGTTGATCGCGGTCGAGGCTGGAGGGCAGGGCGTCATGATGGCGCCTACGGAAATCCTTGCGCGGCAGCATCTCGAAAGCCTTCAGCCCTTGGCGGAAGACGCGGGCGTTGTGATCGAAATCCTGACGGGGCGCGACAAGGGCAAAGAACGGGCCGCCAAACTGGCGGCGTTGGCGCGTGGCGATATCCATGTGCTGGTGGGCACGCATGCGGTGTTTCAGAAGGATGTGGTGTTTCACGACCTGAGGCTGGCCATCGTGGACGAACAGCATCGCTTTGGCGTCCGGCAGCGGCTTGAGCTGGGTGAAAAGGGACCGGTGGCTGATGTTCTGGTGATGACGGCCACGCCGATCCCGCGCAGTCTGGCCTTGGCGCAATATGGCGACATGGACGTGTCCGTGCTGGACGAAAAACCGCCCGGTCGGAAGCCGATCAAGACAGCTTTGTTGTCAAACGAACGCATGGACGAGGTCGTTGATCACCTGCGTAAGGCGATTGATGAAGGGCGTCAGGCCTACTGGGTGTGCCCGCTGGTGGAAGAAAGCGAAAGCATTGATCTGACCGCAGCGGATGAACGGTTCAAACGCCTTCGCGCGGTTTTAGGTGACGATGTCGTGGGTTTGGTCCACGGGCAGATGCCTGCGGCGGACAAAGACGCAGCGATGGCCAAGTTCGTGGCCGGCAAAACGGCTGTTCTGGTCGCGACAACGGTGATCGAGGTGGGGGTGAACGTGCCCAACGCGACGATCATGGTGATCGAACGCGCCGAAAGCTTTGGTCTTGCCCAGTTGCATCAGTTGCGCGGGCGCGTCGGGCGGGGCGATCAGGCCTCGACCTGTTTGCTGCTCTATCAACCGCCCTTAAGCGAAGGGGGATTGAAGCGCCTGACGACGATGCGCGAAACCGAAGACGGGTTCCGGATTTCCGAGGTGGATCTGGAAATGCGCGGGGCAGGGGATTTGATCGGCACGGCGCAGTCCGGACTGCCGCGATTCCGCATCGCGGATATGGAACATCAGGCCGGTTTGATGGCCACGGCACAAAGCGATGCGCGGCGATTGATGGCGGATGACCCACAACTGAAAAGCCCGCGTGGAGAAGCCGCAAGAACGCTTTTGTGGCTGATGCGGCAGGATGAGGCGATCCGTTTGATCAAGGTCGGTTAACCCGATTTGTTCCTGTTTGTTCTGTAATGTTCTCAAATGTTCTTAAAAAGTTCTTTACATGAGGGCGAATCTATGAGAACAAAAGGGCAACCAGACAATGAGGAAGGTTGCCATGATTAAGCAGATCAAAACCACGATGGACCGGTCGCGCGATACAATCCTGCAGGATGCGTTGGGCGCTTTGTCTTTGGTTGTGATCCTTGTCGGGGCGCTTCATCTCTGAGTCTGATTGCTTTTCTGCCTGCGTCCTTACGCCGGACCGCCTTTTGCATCTCTGCCCTAGTTGATGCCAGCGACTGACACGCCTGTCCCCATCGCTTTGCGGAACAACCGGATCCCACGTGAGACACGCCACTTTGACCGCCCTTTTCCCGAGGGGCGGTCTTTTTTCTTTTGGATGGGGCGTTTCCCAGCAGGGCATGACCTGCGGTCATGCGCAGGTCTATCTCGGCTCTGGCTGTTGGCCAGAGCCTCGGGATGGTCTGTTTGGGGATGTTTGGTGCAGGCGCGCGGTTAGGCGGTTTTTTCAGACAGCGCCATTTCCGCAGCCTCGCTGGCGGCATCCAGTGCCAGCAGGATCGATGCATGTCGGTTTTTGTAGGACGCCGCGGGACGCAGAACTTCGAGTTCCTCGAAGGGGGCGGGTGGCGTGGGGCCGTCGTTTTTGAGCATCTCTTTCAGGGCATCGCGTGCCGCTGTAATTTGTTCGTGAGTGCAGCCGACGATAGCGCTGCCGACGACGGACGCGGCGGCCTGACCTAAAGCGCAGGCTTTGACGTCTTGGCCATAGGCGCTGACGCGGCCATCGGTCATTTTCAGATCAACGGTGACGGTCGATCCGCACAGGGGTGAGCGTTTCTTGACCGTTGCATCAGGGGCCTCAAGCCGGTCTGTGTTGGGAATATCCGCAGCCAGCGCCAGAATGCGCTGAGAGTAGAGTTTGATCAGATCGCTGTCGCCTGCCATGGCTTTCCCTTTCCCGTGGTCTTCTTTAGATAAGCGTTCGCGCGCATCTTTCAAAAAGGTTTTTGCCCATGTCCTTTGATCCTGCGACCTTGGTCTATGACGATCGTGGCCTGATCCCCTGTATCGCTCAGGATGAGGGGACGGGCGAGGTTTTGATGATGGCGTGGATGAACGCCGAATCCGTAGCCCGGACGTTAGAGACGGGCAAGGTGACATACTGGTCGCGTTCGCGTCAGTCGTTCTGGGTGAAGGGCGAAACCTCGGGGCATGTGCAGACGTTGGTGGACCTGCGATTGGATTGCGATCGTGATTGCCTGTTGGCCGTTGTGCGTCAGGTGGGGCCCGCGTGCCACACGAACCGCCGAAGCTGTTTTTACACGGCCGTTCGGGATGGCGAAGAAGTCGAGCTGATGACGCCTTTGGATTGAATTACAGTCCTACCATTTGACGGACATCTTGAGGGCTTTTGCCTTGTTCTCGGTAGAGCGCGATGGCCTTGGCGTCGTCCCGTTTGGCGAGCCGTTTGCCGTTTTCGTCCCTGATCAGTTTGTGGTGATGGTAGGTCGGGGTCGGCAGGTTCAGCAGGCGCTGTAGCAGCACATGGATTTGTGTGGCTTCGGCCAGATCAGCGCCGCGAACGACGTGGGTGATGCCTTGTTCCGCATCATCGACCGTGACGGACAGGTGGTAAGAGGTGCCCATGTCGCGGCGGGCGAGGACGATGTCGCCTATTTCAGCCAAAGGATTTGCGCTGACGATCATCGGGACGGTGCCGGTTTCCGAATAGGTGATCGGCGTATCCAGCCGTTCCAATGCGAGGGCCATATTCAGACGTAGCGCTGCATCTTTGGGGCGCGGGCCTGAGGGGGCCGTGGTGGGGCGGCACGTGCCAGGATAGATCACGCCATCGGGGCCTACAGGTGGCTCGACACCTTCCTGCGGGGTGTCCAAGGCGGCAAGGATATCGCGACGATTGCAGTGACATGGGTATAGTAGGCCTGCATCCCAGAGCTGATCGAGCGCCGCGTCATAGGCCGCCATCCGGTCGGACTGGCGCATCATCGGTGTGGGCCAGTTCAGCCCCAGCCAGTGCAGATCGTCGTAAATCTGTGCCTCCCACTCAGGGCGGGCACGGGATTGGTCGATGTCTTCGATCCGAAGAAGGAAAGTGCCCCCCTCGGCGACTGCCATGTCATGGGCCAAACAGGCTGAATAGGCGTGGCCCAAGTGCAAAGGGCCGGTCGGTGAGGGGGCAAAGCGCGTGCGCATTGGCCTAGTCGCGATTCATCCGGCGGGCGCGGCGGTCTTCGTGGCTTTGGTAGATCAGAATCCACGCCAGAAGAATGAACATCGGGTGCGTGAGACCGCCAGAGAAGATGATCGCGGGGATCCAGATGATGAAGGTGATGATCGCCACAAACGGGCGGCCCGCCAACAGGATCGACAGAGGGGGCAGGAAAAGCGCGAGCACATAGTTCATTCTGGGGCCTCCTTTTGCGGTGCCTGTTCAAGCCATTCCGTCCAGACTGCCTTAGCGCGATCTGTATAAAGCTTGTAGCGGTCCTTGCGGCCACGACGACCACCTTTGACCTTTTCCTCAAGCGGGCGAAACAGGCCGAAGTTCACGTTCATGGGCTGGAAGGTCTTGGACTCGGCCCCGCCTGTGATGTGGTGCACAAGCGCGCCATGAGCGCTGTCTTGGGGGACGACGGGCAGTTCGATGCCAAGGATTTCGGCGGCGGCCATGCGACCCGCCAGAAGGCCCATCGAGGCGGATTCAACGTAGCCCTCGACACCTGTGATCTGACCCGCGAAGCGAATGTTCGGGCGCGATTTCAGACGCATCTGCGCATCCAGCAGCGTGGGCGAGTTGATAAAGGTGTTGCGGTGGATGCCGCCCAGTCGCGCGAAACGCGCGTTTTCGAGACCGGGGATCATGCGGAACACGTCTGTCTGTGCGCCGTATTTCATCTTGGTCTGGAAACCCACGATGTTGAACAGCGTACCCAGCGCGTTGTCACGGCGTAGCTGCACAACGGCATATGCCTTTTCTTCGGGTGCGTGCGGGTTTGTCAGGCCAACAGGCTTCATCGGGCCGTGGCGCAGCGTTTCACGGCCGCGTTCTGCCATCACTTCGATGGGCAGACAGCCGTCAAAGTAGCCAGCCGTTTCACCTTCGTGAAATTCGGTTTTGTCGGCGGCCAGAAGCGCGTCGATGAAGGCCTCGTAAGTGTCTTTGTCCATCGGGCAGTTGAGGTAGGCTTTGCGCTCTTCCTCGGACTCGCCCTTGTCATAGCGGGACTGCATCCACGCTTTCGACATGTCGATGCTGTCTGCGTAGACGATGGGGGCGATGGCATCGAAGAACGCCAGAGACTCGGCGCCCGTCTCATTCGCAATCGCCTGACCCAGACCTTGAGAGGTCAGGGGGCCTGTCGCAATGATCCAATGGCCGTCTTCAGGCAGTTCGGTGATTTCTTCATAAGACGCGCTGATCAGCGGGTGATCCATCAGGGCCTTGGTCACGGATTCCGCGAAAGGATCGCGGTCAACGGCCAGCGCACCGCCTGCGGGCAGGCGATGGTCATAGGCGGTCGAGATGATCAGGCCACCTGCGGCACGCATTTCCCAATGCAGCAGGCCGACAGCGTTCTGTTCATGGTCGTCCGATCTGAACGAGTTGGAACAAACCATTTCGCCGAAGTTGCCCGTCTGGTGGGCAAAGGTTTCGACCTTGGGGCGCATTTCGTGAATGACCACGGGCACACCCATCTGTGCGGCCTGCCATGCGGCCTCGGATCCGGCCATACCGCCGCCGATGATATGAAGCGTTTTTGTCATGCTAGGGCAGATAGTGTCTCTGCCCTGCATTGTCACGGGGTGTTAGTCCTGATCCCAATCCGGATCGCGTTTTTCCAGAAAGGCGGCGATGCCTTCTTCTGTGTCGCGATGCAGCATGTTTTCGACCATGACGTCGCCGGTATAGCTGTATGCCTCGGCCAAGGGCAGATCGATCTGGTTGTAGAATGCCTCTTTCCCGATCTTCATAGCTGCCCCGAGTTTGGAGGCGATCAGTTCGGCCAACGCCCATGTTTCGCTTTCCAACTGGTCAGCGGGAACAACACGGTTCACCAGCCCCAGTTTCTGCGCGCGGCTGGCGTCGATGAACTGGCCTGTTGTCAGCATTTCAAACGCATGTTTGCGCGGGATGTTTCGGCTAAGCGCGACCATCGGGGTCGAACAGAAGAGGCCGATGTTCACGCCGTTCACGCCAAAGCGCGTTCCTTCGGCAGCGACGGCCATATCGCAGGTCGCGACCAACTGGCATCCAGCGGCCGTGGCAATGCCATGGACCTGTGCGATGACGGGCTGGGGAAGTTTGTTCAGGCTTTGCATGAATCGGGCGCAACGGTCGAACAGATCCTTGAACGCGGCTTTGCCGCCGTCTTCGTTCTGGCGCGCGGCCGTCATCTGTTTCAGATCGTGGCCTGCGCAAAATGCCTTGCCTTCGCCTGACAGGATCACCGCACGGATCGTGCGATCCTGCATCAGCGCATCACATTGTTCTTGCAGCGCGGCCAACATTTCATCGGACAAAGCGTTCAGCCGTTCCGGCGCGTTCATGTGCAAATGTGCAATGGCGCCAGTGTCGCGACGTTCCAATATTGCCATCTTGTTCTCCCTCCCTTTGCGGGCCAGCTTAGCGAACGAAAAGCGGGAGGAAAGCAGAATGACGATCAAGATCACCAAAGATGAAATGATGCCCTATCTTGATCAGGTGTTTCCGCAGGTCAGGGGCATGTTCGGAATCGATCGTTTGGACGAAAATCTGTTGGTGATGCGTCTGTTCGAGGATGAAAAGCACCTGCGCCCCGGTGGTACGGTATCCGGCCCTGCGATGTTCGCGCTGGCCGATGTCGCGGCTTACGTCGCGACGATGGCGCGGATCGGGAAAGAGGCGCTTGCCGTGACCACGAACTGTTCGATCGATTTCATGCGCAAGCCCGAGTCTGGCAAAGACGTGCTGGCGGAATGCCGCGTGCTGAAACTGGGCCGCGCACTGAGCGTTTGTGATGTGCTGCTTTATTCCGAAGGCATGGCCGAACCGGTGGCCCGTGCGAACTTGACCTACTCGATCCCGCCAAAACGCGGATAACTGTTCAAATTACATCAAACCAAAAAAAAGGCCGAGCAAAGCTCGGCCATAGTCCAACAGGGAGGTTTGAAGACGCTGCGCCAAGAGGCGCTACATCGTTCAATTGCTCATTTAGTGATCGGAAATGAGTCGATCAAGAAACGATATGCCGCAGGCGCAGCATTTCTGCTATGCGCCTAGTGCATACCTCAAGTTGAACTGCTGGCCATGGCCTGCAAATGCCGACGGTGGGCAATGATTTCTTCCTGAACGAAGTCGCGGAACGCTTCTATCCGCTTGGAATGGCGCAATTCTTCCGGATAGGCCAAAAATACGGGCACTTCGCCGGATTCCACGTCGGGCAGAACGCGCACGACCGAGGGGAAATCCTCGATGATGTAATCCGGCAACACTCCAATCCCCAGATTCGAGATCACGGCCTGCAACACACCGAAGTAATTGTTCACGGACAGGGTCGCTTTGATGTCATAAGTCATCAACATCTGGACCAGCTGAAGGCCCGCATTGACCTGTGCGGTGCGGGTGTTCTGGCAGATCAGGCGGTGATTGCTCAGGTCTTCCAGCGTCTGGGGCGTGCCGTGTTCCTTCAGATAGTCCGGCGACGCATAGAGCTTCATCTTGATGTTCATAAGCCGCTTGCGGATCAAGTCAGCCTGACTTGGCTCTTTCATACGGATGGCAACATCGGCCTCGCGCATCGGCAGGTCCAGAACGCGTTCTTCCAGCATCAGATCGATATTCAGCTGGGGGTATTTTTCGTAGAGCTTGGGAAGGCGCGGGGCGAGCCACAAAGAGCCAAAGCCCGTGGTCGTCGTCACACGCAGAACACCGAAGATTTCTTCTTCGCTGTCGCGGATGCGCGCGGTTGCCGCATCAATGCGTTTGTTCATCGACTTGGTCGCATCAAACAGCAGTTCGCCTTGCTCGGTCAGAATCAGTCCGCGTGCGTGGCGATGGAAAAGTGTGGTATCGAGGGCTTCTTCAAGCGCGCGAATCTGGCGTGAAACCGCAGATTGTGACAGGTGCAGCTGTTCACCGGCATGCGTGAGGCTACCCGCATCGGCCACCGCGTGAAATATTCTTAGCTTGTCCCAATCCATTTAACTTACAATCCTGCGCTTTTTCTATCCTGCACGAAACAACGACCCACTTAGGGTGTAAATATACAGGACGCCAATGGTTTCTGTAAAAAATTCTAGGCAGGTCAGAAATTGTGACCTATATTTACCCTACGTGCATGAACATTGAGCGACGGGAGGCGTACGATGGGCATTCAGCAAATTTCTTTGGATGACCGGTTCGATCTTAGCAAGGAAAGTGTGCTGTTAAACGGCACGCAGGCGCTTGTTCGGTTGATGTTGATGCAAAAGGCGCGGGACCGTGCCGCTGGGCTGAATACAGCCGGTTATGTGACCGGTTATCGCGGCTCGCCCCTAGGGGCGGTCGACATGCAAATGACCCGCGCGAGCAAATGGCTGAAAGAGGCCGACATCACCTTTCAGGAAGGTCTGAACGAAGACCTTGCGGCCACGGCGCTGTGGGGATCGCAACAGGCCGAGCTTCGGGGCGAGGGGCGCTATGATGGCGTTTTCGGACTTTGGTACGGCAAGGGCCCTGGGGTGGACCGTTCGGGCGATGTGATGCGCCATGCGAATATGGCAGGCACGTCGCCACATGGTGGTGTGCTGATGGCTATGGGCGATGACCACACAGGCGAAAGCTCGACCGTACTGCATCAATCTGACTGGGCCATGGTCGATGTGTATATGCCTGTCGTGTCACCAGCGGGTGTGCAGGAAATTCTGGATTACGGTCTATATGGTCTGGCTTTGTCGCGGTTTTCCGGCCTGTGGGTTGGGTTAAAAACCATGAAAGACACGGTCGAGGCGACGGCGGTGGTCGATGCGCGTCTGGATCGGCTTCAATTGGTACAGCCAGACTATCCGATGCCCGAGGGCGGTCTGAACATCCGTCTGGGCGATACACCGCATGCGCAGGAACAACGGATCATCCAGCACAAACGTGACGCGGCCGAGGCGTTTTCGAGGGCCAACAAAATGGATAAGCGCGTCTGGGGTAAGCCCGGCGCGAAAATCGGGTTTGTCGCGGCGGGTAAGAACTGGCTTGATCTGTGCCATGCGATGTCTTTGCTGAACATCGATGAAAACGAAGCCGAACGTTTAGGGATCACCACCTACAAAGTGGGGCAAACGTGGCCGCTGGATATGGAAACGTTCCATGACTGGGCCGAAGGTTTGGATCTGATCGTCGTCGTCGAAGAAAAGCGCAAGCTGATCGAGGTGCAGATCAAAGAAGCCATCTTTGACGACCGTCGCGGGCGTCGGGTCTATGGCTGGTACAAGGGCGGGGCAGGTGCGCTCCATCGTGAAGAACTGTTTCCGGTCCATGGCGCACTTGATCCCGTTTGGATCGCGGAAAAGCTGGGCAATATCCTGATCGAGGAAGGGCGCGACACCGATGCCATCCGCGCGGGCCTTTCCCAGCTGGCGGACGCGCGGAAGGCCGACAATGCCGAAGAAATCGCAGCGCGCCTGCCGTATTTTTGTTCGGGCTGTCCGCACAATTCGTCAACCAAAGTACCGGAAGGGTCGCGGGCCTACGCGGGCATCGGTTGCCATTACATGGTGCAGTGGATGGACCGCAGCACACTTGGCTTTACGCACATGGGGGCGGAAGGGGCCAACTGGATCGGCGAAGCGCCGTTTTCGAAACGCGAGCATGTGTTCCAGAACCTTGGCGACGGCACGTATAACCACTCGGGCATTCAGGCCATTCGCGCGGCCGTCGCGGCGGGCACCAACATCACATATAAAATCCTGTTCAACGATGCGGTCGCCATGACCGGCGGTCAGAAGAACGAAGGCGGGCTGGGCCCCGACCGGATTGCGCGCGAACTTAAGGCAATGGGCATCGAGCATGTTGCCGTTGTCTTTGACGAAAAAGAAGAGCCGCGGCGCGAAGATTTCCCGTCTGATGTGGACTGGCATCCGCGTGCGGAAATGGATGTTGTTCAGAAACGTCTGCGCGACATTCCCGGTGTGACAGCCATCATTTATGTTCAGACCTGCGCCGCCGAAAAACGCCGTCGCCGCAAGCGTCAGCAGTTCCCCGATCCGGACCGTCGCGTGTTCATCAACACGGATGTCTGTGAAGGTTGCGGCGATTGTGGGGTGCAATCCAACTGTGTGTCTATCGTTCCGGTCGAAACCGAATTCGGCCGCAAGCGGGCGATTGACCAGTCGTCCTGTAATAAGGATTTCTCGTGCCTCAAGGGCTTCTGCCCGTCCTTTGTCACCGTCAAAGGGGCCAAGCTGAAAAAGCGCGAGGCGATGGACTTGAACCTGCCGGATTTGCCTGAGCCGGCGCTGCCCGAAATTGCCAAGACGTGGAACGTCGTTGTGACAGGTGTGGGCGGCACGGGTGTTGTCACTATCGGGGCTGTTCTGGCGCAAGCTGCGCAGATTGCCGGCATGGGTGCCGGCATGATGGAGATGGCGGGGCTGGCCCAAAAGGGCGGCGCGGTTCACATCCATCTGCGTTTGGCCAAGTCGCCTGACGACATCTCGGCCATTCGTGTCGCCACCGGCGAAACGGATGCGTTGATCGGTGGTGATCTGGTGGTCAGCGCAGGGTCCAAGACGCTTGGGCTGACGAAAAACGGGCGCACTGGTGCGGTGGTGAATAGCCACGAAATCATCACGGGTGATTTTACAAGAAATACGGAATTTTCGTTACCTGCTGATAGGTTGCGGGTTTCTCTTGAAGCGCGACTTAAAGATGGTGTTCGGTTCTTTGACGCATCTGAGCTGGCGAAAACCACGCTTGGTGACAGCATCTTTTCCAACATGATGATCCTTGGTGCCGCATGGCAACGTGGACTGGTGCCGTTGCCGAAACAGGCGATTTTGGATGCGATCCAGCTGAACGGCGCAGCGGTTGAAAAAAACCAGAAGGCGTTTGAAATCGGTCGTTGGGCCGTTTTGTACCCCGAGGAAGCCGAAGGGCTGATGACTCAAAAGGTGGTCGCTAAGCCCAAGACTCTGGACGAAAAAATTGCGATGCGCGCGGATCATCTGGTGGAGTATCAGGGTACGCGTCTTGCCAAGCGCTTCCGTAAAATGGTCGATCCTATTCAGGATGTCCATCTGAAAGAATCTGTCTCAAAAGGCTATCATAAGCTGTTGTCATATAAGGATGAATATGAAGTTGCCCGACTTCATCTGAAGACCCGTGAAAAGGTCGAGAAAGAGTTCAACGGCGATGTAAGCCTGTCCTATCATCTGGCCCCTCCGATGATCAGCAAGGATGGCCCTGACGGGCGTCCGCAGAAACGTGAGTTTGGCGAAGGCATGCTGACAGGCTTCAAAATCCTTACGCGGCTAAAGGGCCTACGCGGGACGCCGTTTGATCCATTCGGACGCACTGAAGAGCGCCGGATGGAACGCGCTCTGATCAAGCAATACGAAAGGGATATGGCCGAGTGGCTGCCCAAGGCGGATGCAAACACGATGGACGCGCTGGTTGCTTTGGCCGAATTGCCGCTGAAAATTCGCGGGTTCGGTCCGGTCAAACTCGCCAATCTGTCCAAGGCCGAGAAAGAGCGCGAAGAGCTCATCGCAGCATTAAAAGCTGGCGGCACACCCTACGACAAAGCGGCGGAGTAACGTCCTTTTTCCTTTACACCTTTCGCGGTTCGCTTCAGCAATTTGCCAAGCGAACCGTGTTGAGGAGGCTGGTTTGATGCAACGCGCGCGTCAGGTCGCCCGGGAAATTTCCTATTCACATTCTGCCCGCAGCAAGAGCGGACAGGCACTGATCCGTTTCATGGAAAATGCGACAGGCCGGATCAGCCTGATCAAGCGGGCGCAGGGCTATGAACATGAGGTCGCGCAGGGGCGCGATTTCTGGCAGGTCATGGTCGACCGCTACGGGCTTGAACTGGATGTGGTCGGGGGGGCGCTGGACAACATCCCCAAAACGGGCCCTTTGGTTGTCGTCGGCAACCACCCTTATGGCATTCTGGATGGGCTGATCCATGGCCACTTGCTGTCGGTCACACGGGGCGATTTCCGCATTCTGGCGCACCGTGTGTTCCGCAAGGCCGAAGACCTGAACAAGATTATCCTGCCGATTTCCTTTGATGAGAACAAAGAAGCCGTCGCTCTGAACCTGCAAACCCGCAAGACGGCGCTGTCCTATCTGGGGGATGGCGGCTGTATCGGTATTTTTCCCGGCGGCACTGTTTCGACAGCCTTACGCCCGATGATGCGCCCGATGGATCCGGACTGGCGCAGTTTCACCGCACGCATGATCGCGAAGTCCGGCGCAACAGTCGTGCCGATCTTTTTCGAAGGCCACAATTCGCGACTGTTCCAGTTGGCGAGCCACATGCACACCAATTTGCGCATGGGGCTGCTGATCCATGAATTCCGGCGCAGGGTGGATAAACCGGTCCGGCTTGTGATCGGAAAGCCTATATCGCCGCAAGAACTTGCCACGCGGTCATCGGATGCGCGCGGAATGATGGATTTTCTACGGAAAGCCACATATGAGCTTTCTCCGACACCTCTCGAATCCTTCGATGCAGGTTTCGAGTTTGAAGAAAAACACCGCCGTAGTTAAATCATATAAATAGGCGGCACAGGCAGAGAGGCATCGACCGTGGCAGTTGGTATTTTTGATTCCGGATTGGGCGGTCTGACCGTTCTTGACGCTGTGTCCAAGCGTCTGCCTGATGTGCCCTTTGTCTATCTGGGGGACAACGCACATGCGCCCTATGGCGTGCGGGATGCGGAAGACATCTTCAATCTGACGACATGGTCGGTCGAACGCCTTTGGGCCGAGGGCTGCGATCTGGTTATTCTTGCTTGTAACACGGCAAGTGCTGCGGCCCTGCGCCGGATGCAGGAGAGCTGGATTCCCAAGGATAAGCGGGTTCTAGGCGTATTCGTGCCCCTGATCGAGGCGCTGACCGAACGCCAGTGGGGCGACAACTCGCCCCCGCGCGAGGTGGCAGTGAAACACGTCGCATTGTTTGCAACGCCTGCCACTGTGCGCAGCCGCGCGTTCCAACGTGAACTCGCGTTCCGTGCTGTTGGTGTGGATGTCGAAGCGCAGGCCTGCGGCGGTCTGGTTGATGCGATCGAAGACGGCGACATGATTTTGGCTGATGCCTTGGTGCGGTCCCACGTCGACGCGCTGAAGCGTAAAATGCCCGATCCTGACGCCGCAATTCTGGGCTGCACGCATTATCCGCTGATGGAAGACATCTTCCGTGACGCATTGGGCGATGACGTAAAGGTCTATTCGCAGGCGACATTGGTTGCGGAAAGCTTGGCGGATTATCTTGAACGCCATCCGCAGATGGTCGGTTCGGGTACAGAATCCAAGTTTTTGACGACGGGTGATCCGAAGAAGGTATCCGGTCAGGCGACACAGTTCCTGCGCCGTAAGATCACGTTTGAAAAGGCGTAACTGCCCACGTCTTGCATGCCCAATCGCTGGGCATTCTGCCTGATATTTTGATCAAAAACCCCTAGGCGCCCCTTGCGCTTAGGGTAAGAAGCGCGTTTCCTCGGCCTCGAAATAAACAAGAGGCGCACATGACCACGCGGCTTTCCCCCCGAGACATCCTTGAAACGCTAGTCGGTTTTCCCACAGTCAGTCGTGACACAAACGTGCCGTTGATCGATTGGGTCGAAGAGTATCTTCAAGGGCACGGGATCACATGCCATCGCCATTGGGATGAAAGTGGTGACAAGGCCGCTTTGTTCGCGCATGTGGGGCCCGATCAGGAAGGGGGCGTGATCCTGTCCGGTCACACTGATGTAGTGCCTGTGGACGGGCAGGAATGGACGACATCGCCGTGGGACCTGACCGAACGGGACGGGCGGCTGTACGGGCGTGGCAGCACCGATATGAAGGCGTTTGACGCGCTGGCAATTTGGGCGCTGGTCGAGGCGCAGTACGCGGGCGTCACGCGTCCGCTCCAGATTGCGCTGTCCTATGACGAAGAGATCGGCTGCACCGGTGCACCGCCACTGATTGACGCGATGCAGGGTGTCGTGCCGCGTGCTGATGTCGCGATCATAGGCGAACCGACCATGATGGGCGCGGTGACAGGCCACAAAGGCGGTGTCAGTTTTCACGTCCATGTTCACGGGATCGAGGTGCATTCATCGATCCTGCACAAAGGTGTATCCGCGATCATGTATGGCGCGGAACTGATCACGTGGGCCAATCGTGTGAACGATGCGCAGATGGCTGCGACGCCGTCGGAAATGGCTGCGCTGTTTGATCCGCCCTGTACGAACGTGCATGTGGGCACGATCAATGGCGGAACAGCCCACAACATCACCGCCAAGGATTGTGAATTCCACCTCGGTTTCCGCATCATTCCCGGCGAAAGTCCCGACACATGGCGCGACGCGTTCTTTGAAGAAGTGCGTAGGGTCGAGGCGCAGATGCAGGCTGTCTGCCCAGAGGCTTGGATCGAGGTTTCGGAAACGTTCACATTGCCAGCCTTTGCGCCCACCCAGAACAATCTGGCCGAAGAACTGGTGCGCCAGATCACGGGCGACAACGGGCAGCATCATGTCAGTTATGGAACGGAAGCCAGCCATTTTCAGGCCGCCGGTTACGATGCCGTGGTTTGTGGGCCGGGAGATATCGGCATTGCGCATCAACCGGACGAATACATTGAGATTTCCCAGTTGAACGCTGGTCAGAAGTTTATGGAGCGACTTTTGAAGGCCTGTGGCGCATGAGCTTTCCCTTCCAGCTTCAGACCCCGCCTGAACATCAGGCTGTTCTACCGAAGGCATCGGATGTGGTCATCGTCGGTGCTGGTGTGATTGGCATCACGACGGCCCTTTGGCTAGCGCGGCAGGGTGTGCAGGTGACGGTGCTGGACAAAGGGCGCGTCGCGGCAGAACAGTCTTCGCGCAACTGGGGCTGGATCCGTGTTCAGGGCCGCGACATGGATGAAATTCCGATCGCGCAAGAGGCGCAGCGCCTGTGGCAAGAGTTGGAAGGCGAAGCAAACGGCGCGCTGGGCTTGCGGCAGGTGGGTGTGGCCTATCTGGCGAAGTCGGACAAGGACATGGCCGCTTATCAGGACTGGCTTAACGACGCTGCGGCCTTTGGCGTGTCTTCGAAGCTGGTGGATAAAGCCGGATTGAAGGGCATTTTGCCCGAGGCGCAAAAACCCTGGGCCGGTGCGCTGTGGACCCCTACCGATCTGAAGGCAGAACCTTGGGTGGCCGTACCTACACTTGCCCGCATGGCGCGTGAGGCAGGGGCGACCATCATTGAAAACTGCGCCACGCGTGCGCTGGATATCTCGGCTGGGCGTGTATCAGGTGTCGTGACCGAACGTGGACGCATCGTGTCTTCAAACGTCCTGGTTGCCGCTGGCGCGTGGTCAGCGCTGTTTTTGCGACGCCACGGTGTCAGCATCCCTCAGCTTTCGGTTCGGTCAACGGCGCTGGCGACCGAACCACTGCCGCAGGTCACGGGGATTGCCGCGGTCGACAGTAAGGTTGCTTTCCGGCCAAGGCAGGATGGCGGGTACACATTGGCCCCCTCAACCTTGTCCGAGCTCTACATCGGGCCGGATGCCTTTCGCACGATGTTCAAATACTTGCCCCTGCTGAAACAGGGTGGGTTTGATGTGCGTCTGAAAACCCATGCGCCCAAGGGGTTTCCGGATGCATGGGGCACGCCGCGCAGATGGGGCGAAGATGAGGTCAGCCCGTTTGAGCAGATGCGCATCCTGAACCCCGCGCCGAACCTGAAAAAAGCGCAGGAATGTATGAATGAAATGGCAGCGGCCTTTCCAGAAGTTGGCGTCGTGAAAGCCAAAGCCATCTGGGCGGGGATGATCGATGTTATGCCGGATGTCGTTCCGGTGGTTGATAATGTGCCCGATATCAAAGGGCTGACTGTGGCGACTGGGATGTGTGGCCATGGCTTTGGCATCGGGCCTGCCTTTGGCAAGATCGCGGCGCAATTGCTGACAGGTCAGACCCTGTCACACGATCTGACGCGGTTCCGGTTCAACCGCTTTGCAGATGGTTCCGCCATGCGTCCAGGGCCTAACATCTGACGCCACTTGTTTGGGCGCCTGACCTTTCGCATTCCTGTGCAAAGCGCATTTGCGTGGATACCGCTTGCAGCGGCATTTGATCGGCGTAGGGTGGTTTGATCAAATGATCAAATTCGGAGTCTCACATGCCTGTCAAAAACCGTTTCGCCGAACTGCACGACGAAATTACAGCTTGGCGCCGCGACCTGCATGAGCATCCTGAAATCCTGTTCGACACGGTTCGCACTGCCAAGGTCGTGGCCGACAAGCTGCGCGCGTTTGGCTGCGATGAGGTGGTCGAAGGCATCGGGCGCACGGGCGTTGTCGGTGTAATCAAAGGTAAATCGACGTCCTCTGGCAAGGTGATCGGTCTGCGTGCGGATATGGACGCGCTGCCGATCCATGAACAAACCGGTTTGGACTATGCCTCAAAAACGCCGGGGGCGATGCACGCCTGTGGTCATGACGGCCATACAGCTATGTTGCTGGGCGCGGCTCAGTACCTGTCCGAGACGCGCAACTTTGATGGCACCGTCGTGGTGATCTTCCAGCCCGCAGAAGAGGGCGGCGGCGGTGGCCGTGAAATGTGTGCCGACGGCATGATGGAAAAATTCGGTATTCAGGAAGTGTACGGCATGCACAACTGGCCGGGGCACGATATCGGCACCTTTGCCATTCGTCCGGGTCCGTTCTTTGCCGCAGCCGATCTGGTCGAGATCGAGATCGAGGGCCGTGGTGGTCACGCCGCGAAACCGCATGAAACCATCGACAGCACGGTTGTGGCGTCGCACATCGTTCTGGGTCTGCAAAGCATTGCCAGCCGTAACGCTGATCCGGTTGAACAACTGGTGGTGTCTATCACAAGCTTTGAGACATCCTCCAAAGCGTTCAACGTGATCCCGCAGCGGGTGACGATGAAGGGAACGGTCCGCACACTTAGCCCCGCGATCCGCGATCTGGCCGAAAAGCGTATTTCCGAGATTTGCGACGGCATCGCGGCCGCATATGGCGCAAAGGCGACCGTGAACTATAAGCGGAACTATCCGGTCATGATCAACAGCGATGACCAAACCGAATTCGCCGCAGAGGTTGCGCGCGCAGTGTCCGGCCAGTGTGAAGAGGCGCCCTTGGTCATGGGCGGCGAAGATTTCGCCTTCATGCTGGAGGAACGCCCGGGAGCATATATTCTGGTGGGCAACGGCGATAGCGCCGACGTGCATAACCCCGAATACAACTTCAATGACGACGCTATTCCGGTCGGGTGTTCGTGGTGGGCCGAGATCGCGGAACGTCGGATGCCTGCTGCGTAAGCAATCGCAAGGTTCGCGGCGCTTGGTCGCGACCTTGCCTCTCCTCAAAGCGGGGGTTAGCACCTATGTTATGGGCAAACCCCGTGGGAGGACTTGATGGCTCTTAAATCGCTCAAAAAACGCCGGCGTATTCAGGTGGTCGCTTTGGCCGTTGTCGCCCTGATCGGTGCAACTGCCCTGATCGGCTATTCGATGCGCGACGGGATCAACTATTTCCGGTCCCCCAGTCAGGTCGCAGAAGAGCCGCCAACCCCGAACGAGGTGTTCCGCATCGGCGGGTTGGTCGAAGAAGGCACTCTGGTCCGGGGACAAGGGCAAGAGATTACGTTCAATGTGACCGACGGCGGTGCCAGCATCCCTGTGGTCTATGCGGGCGTTCTGCCTGATTTGTTTGAAGAAAATCAGGGTATGGTTGGCACTGGCCGCTTTATCGATGGCCGTTTCGAGGCGTCGGAAATCCTTGCTAAGCACGATGAAACCTACATGCCGAAAGAGGTGGTGGACGCGCTGAAAGAGCAGGGCGTTTATCAGGAACCCGAAAGCTGATCGGTTCGAAAACCGGACATGAAAAAAAGGGGCCACTTGGGCCCCTTTTTGTTTGTCTGGGTAGGCTGATTTAGCCGCGCAGGATCGAACGGCCTGCGTAGATGGCCGTGTCGCCCAGCATCTCTTCGATGCGGATCAGTTGGTTGTACTTTGCCAACCGGTCGGACCGCGCCAGCGAACCGGTTTTGATCTGGCCACAGTTCGTTGCAACCGCCAGATCGGCAATTGTCGCGTCTTCGGTTTCGCCCGAGCGGTGCGACATAACGTTTGTCATGCGTGCACGGTGGGCCATGTCGACGGCCTGCAGCGTTTCTGTCAGCGTGCCGATCTGGTTCACTTTCACCAGCATGGAGTTCGCCGAGCCACGCTCGATCCCCATTGCCAGACGGGCAGGATTGGTCACGAACAGGTCGTCACCCACCAGCTGAACGCGGTCGCCGATGGCGTCTGTCAGGGCTTTCCAGCCGTCCCAGTCGTCTTCGGACATGCCGTCTTCGATCGAGATGATCGGGTAATCGTTTACCAGCGCTTCAAGGTAGGCAACGTTTTCTGCGGATGTCAGAGATTTGCCTTCGCCCTTCAGTTCGTACTTGCCGTCTTTGAAGTATTCGGTCGCGGCACAGTCCAGAGCAAGGTAGATGTCTTCGCCCGGCTTGTAGCCAGCTTTTTCGATGGATTTCAGGATGAAGTCCAAGGCGTCGCGGGTCGAACCCAGTTCAGGGGCAAAGCCGCCTTCGTCACCCAGACCTGTGGACATGCCAGCGGCGGACAGTTCTTTTTTCAGAGTGTGGAATACTTCGGAACCCATGCGCACAGCGTCGCGGATGTTTTCCGCAGCGACCGGCATGATCATGAATTCCTGAATGTCGATCGGGTTGTCCGCGTGTTCGCCGCCGTTGATGATGTTCATCATCGGAACGGGCAGGGTGCGGGCGGATGTGCCGCCGATGTAGCGGAACAGCGGCTGTGTTGTGAACTCGGCTGCGGCTTTGGCAACGGCCATGGACACACCAAGGATCGCGTTCGCGCCCAGACGGCCTTTGTTGTCGGTGCCGTCCAGTTCGATCATCGCCATGTCGATCTCGACCTGCTCGGTCGCATCGAAGCCAACGATGTTTTCCGCGATTTCGCCGTTTACGGCGGCAACGGCATCCAGAACGCCTTTGCCCATGTAACGGGACTTGTCACCGTCACGCTTTTCTACGGCTTCATAGGCACCGGTCGAAGCACCTGACGGAACCGCCGCGCGGCCCATTGTGCCGTCTTCCAGCAGAACGTCGACTTCAACGGTGGGGTTGCCGCGACTGTCCAGAATTTCGCGTGCGTGAATATCAATGATGGTGCTCATGGCTAGTCCCTCGCATGGCCTGTTTGACCGCTCTATAGCAGAGGCGAAGGCGAAGTAAACTAAACTGTTAGCGGTAACAAGTTTGCGGCGGGCTTTGTTAGCGCTGTCTTTTCTTTAATCTTCGCTCTCGCAGCACAGTATAGATGCCAGAACCGACGATCAGCGCCATGCCAACGTATGTAAGCAAATCAGGGCGTTCGCCAAAGATGGTGATTCCCAAAATCAGAGCGAATACAATCCGCGTGTATCTGAAGGGCGAGATAACCGACAATTCGCCGATGCGGGACGCAAGCGTGATCGCGTAGTAGGCCAGAATGCCGACGCTGATTGCGGCGGTCAGCATCAGCCAGCTTTGTGTCGTGGGCGTGCCCGCGCCACCGGAAAACGCAAGAAGTATCGCGCCGGTCGGGACCAGCATGAAAAACCCGTAGGCGGTCAGAAGTGTGTTTGGCACCTGACGCGGCACCGCCCGCGACGCCAGATCACGGCCGCCCAGCCCGAACACCGCCAGCACCGCCCAAAGCGCGTTCGGGTCAAAGCCTTCAAAGCCTGGGCGCATGATGATCAGCACGCCACAAAGCCCGACGCCAATCGCGCTCCAACGGCGCCAACCCACGGCTTCTTTGAAAATCAGCGCGGCGCCCATGGTGATCACCAGTGGCATGGCTTGCGCGATAGTCGAGGCAACCGAAAGGGGGATCGAGGTGATCGCCTTTACAAAGCCCAATGTGCCTACAACCTCGGTCAGGTTGCGGATCAGAACGGGGCGCATCCAGAAAGTTTTGGTCCAGACGGGAATGCCCTGCAACGCGGCGATGCCCCATAGCACTATGCCGCCCAATCCACCGATGATCATCAGGATCTGCCCCGGCGGGATTTGATCGGCGACGGTTTTGATGAACGCATCTTCGATGGCGAAGCCCGCCATGGCGAGAACCATGAAAATGATGCCGCGAAGGTTGTCCAAGACTGGCTCCTGTGAATGCAGAAGCATAGGGCTATTCCGTTTCGGAACAGCTGACCAGAGGTCTGAAGAAATTTTTACGTTTTGATAAAAAATAGGCCCGCGCGATGGGCGGGCCTGTTCGGGATTTAAGCGTAAAGGGCGGAGTTGCCCATCTGCACATGCAGGGCGTTAACCGTGGGTTCATCCAGCCCAAGAGCGCGGGCAAGGCGATCAAGATATTGCGCCTCTTCATCCGTATCGACGCGGATCGCCATCAGCGACGCGGAATACAACGCTAGCTTCTGGCCGTCCGGCGTATCTGCGGCCAGACCTTCGGGATCAAGCGGTGCAGACAGTTCGGCTTTCAGGAAGGCGATGTCTTCTTCGGTCGCGTCGTCGCCCACGACGTCCAGAATGGCTGCTTTTTCCTGTTCGTCGATATGACCATCGGCCTTTGCCGCCTGGATCATCGCGCGCAACATCAGGGCCGCGTCGGCTTCGGACTGGCCGCTGTCAGCGGCATCATTGAATTGGTCGAACAGCGCGCCAACGCCGGCACCCGCCGCTGCGGTCGCGCCTGCAGCTGCAACGCCTCCTGCAGGTAGAGACGACAAAAGGCCGCCACCGGGTTTCGCGGCAGGGGCACCGAGGCCCGGCATGTTCAGACCAGTCTGGCGCAGTTGCTGGAACATGGACTGCATCGGATTGCCTGCACCCATGCCCATTGCGTTGGTCATCTGGCGTCCGGCTTCGGTTGTTGGGTGTTGCCCTTTGACCTGAGCGTTGCCGCCGCCTCCCAGCAGCGCCGAAAGCCCACCACCAGATGACACGCGATCCACCCCACGGGCCACCGCATAGCCAAGCGCCACTTTGGTCAATGTTTTCATCAGGCTCATGCGCCGTCCTCCGATAACTGTGTTTGACGCTAAGATAGGTAGTCAAAGCCCTTTGCGGAAGGGCTTTGACTCTGCGCCGTTCCCCTTAAGTGCCGCAGAAGGTGGCCAGAACCCGTTCGTCCGGCAGCGGCGCACGGGTCAGATCAGCGTATTCGTCGTTGTCTTCGAACGGGTTTGCCAAGGCCGCATTCAGGCGATGGAACGGGGCAAAATCGCCGTCGACAGCACGCGCGATCATTTCTTCAACGCGGTGATTGCGCGGGATAATCGCCGGATTGGTCTGGCGCATCAGGGCCTGTGGGTTTGGTTCGCTGGCAATGCGGGCTTGCCAGCCTTCTGCCCATTGGTCGAAGGCCATCGGATCGGTGAACTGATCACGTGCGTTGTCGGTCAGCAACGCGCGGAAGGTGTTGGTGAAATCGGCACTATTCTCATGCATGCGAGACAGAAGATCGGTCACCATCGGGACATCACCGGTTTGTAGGTTGGTGATGCCGATCTTGGCGCTAAACAGGCGTTCGTATTCCGCGCGGATCAGTTCGGGCATCCCGTGGACCTGTTCGGTAAACCGTTCGACCGAGGCCTCGGGATTGTCTGTCAGGGGCACCAGCGCCGTGGCCAATTGCGCCATGTTCCACACGATGATGTCAGGTTGACGGATATAGGCGTAGCGGCCGTAGCGGTCGATCGACGAAAACACCGTTTCAGGATCGTAGGCATCCATAAAGGCGCAGGGGCCGTAGTCGATCGTTTCGCCGGAAAGGGTGCAGTTGTCCGTGTTCATGACGCCGTGAATGAAACCGACACTCATCCATTTGGCGATCAGTTTTGCCTGCCTCTGGATCACCTCATCCAGAAGATCGTGCGGGTTCTCTGCATTCGCGTAATGCCGTTCGACGGTGTAGGCGTAAAGCGTGCGCAGGCGATCCAGATCGCGGCGCGCGGCAAAGACTTGGAACGTGCCCACGCGGATATGGCTTTGCGCGACGCGGGTTAGGACCGCGCCTGGCAGGGGCGTTTCGCGCAGGACCGGATCACCGGTGGAAACCGCCGCCAATGCGCGTGTGGTCGGAACGCCAAGCGCATGCATCGCCTCGGAGACCACGTATTCGCGCAGGACCGGACCAAGCCACGCACGCCCGTCGCCCATGCGGGAAAATGGTGTCTGTCCAGACCCCTTTAGCTGAATATCGCGGCGTTGGCCGTCTGATCCAACAACCTCGCCCAGCAAAATCGCGCGGCCGTCGCCAAGCTGCGGGTTGTACTGCCCGAACTGATGGCCCGAATAAAGCTGGGCAATTGGGGTGGAGCCGTCGGGAAGCGCGTTGCCGGAAAAGACCTGCGCCAGATCGGTCAGATCGTCATGCGTCACGCCTAGAACCTTGGCCAGATCCTTGTTGAACGCGATCAGCGCAGGTGTTGAAACCGCAGTAGGTTTCTGGCGCGCATAGAAGCCTTCCGGCAGCGCGGCGTAGGTGTTGTCGAAGGGAATATGGACTGTCATGGCCTAGATATAGGTCGCGGCGGCAGACAGCGCCATGGGCATCACAAGGCGCGGCTCATGAACATGTAGTTTTCCCGCGCTTTGAACCGCGCACGGGCGTAAAAGCGATGCACGTCTTCATCATCACGGTCCGCTTCCAGATGCAGCGCACGAACACCAGCGTCTTTCAGCGCTTTGGCAATACCGTTCAGGGCTTCGAACCCCATGCCACGACGGCGCACAGCCGGGCGGATGTAAAGTTCGTCGACAATCGCATCAAGCCCGCCGAATTCTACGGACCATCCGAAGGTGACCACGATGTAACCCACTGGCGCTTTGCGCGGGCCGATCAACCAGACGGCCCCATGTGGCGTGCCTTCCAGAAGCGGCGTCAAAGCGGCGCTTTGCTGCTCTTCCGTCGTCTCGAACCCGCGTTCGGTGTGGAACGCTGCCACAAGAGGAAAGAGGCGCGCGGCATCTTCGGGGGTTGCTAGGTGCAAAGATTTCACAGGCGTGCCAATCGTTCTGTCAGAAGGTCAAAGAACCCATCGGCGTCGATGTCGCCCATGAAGGTTGCATTCGGTTCGCGCCCGCTGACGCGCCACCAATCCGCCACGGTCATGCCCAGCGTCAGATCAGAGGACGTTTCGATTTCCACGTTGATGTGGCGACCGGTGAACAGTTCGGGCTTGATCAGATAGGCGGTGACGCAAGGATCGTGCAGGGGCGCGCCCTGTGAGCCGTATTTTTCTTTGTCAAAGCGTTCGAAGAAGTCCGTCATCTCGGCCACGGCCACACCCACCGGCGTGCCAAGTGCGCGGAACGCATCGTTGCGGGGTTTTGTTACCAGCGCTTTGTGCGTCACGTCCAAGGGCATCACAGTGATGGGTGCACCGCAGGCGAAAACGATCTTGGCGGCTTCGGGGTCGACGTAAATATTGAATTCGGCCGTGGGTGTGATGTTGCCAACTTCAAAGTAGGCGCCGCCCATCAGCACGATTTCCTGAATGCGGTTCGCGATGTCGGGTGCCTTGGTCAAAGCGGTTGCGATGTTGGTCAGCGGCCCAAGCGGGCAAAGCGTCACTGTTCCTTCGGGTTCGGCACGCAGCGTGTCGATGATGAAATCGACGGCATGACCATCCGCCAGTTCCATTTCTGGATCGGGCAGAGTGGGGCCATCAAGCCCGGTTTTGCCATGCACATGCTCTGCCGTGACCAGCTTTCGTGCAATCGGCGTGTCGCAGCCTGCAAACACTTTGGTGTCCGGCTTGCCCGCCAGTTCACAGACGATGCGCGCATTTTTCTGTGTCAGGGAAAGCGGCACGTTGCCCGCAACAGCAGTGATACCCAGCACGTCGATCTCTTCCGGCGAGGCCAGAGCCAGAAGAATGGCAACTGCGTCGTCCTGTCCGGGATCTGTGTCGATGATGATTTTACGTGCGGGCATGAACGGCCTCTGATTTGTGTCAAAGGCATTTCGTGACATGCATACGAGAAACAAACAAGCGTATAGAACAGGCAATCGGCCATCACTTGCCGATACGCAAAAGGCAGTTTTGCTAAGCGGATGCGATGAAACTGAACGGTTTTCTTTATTTCATGCATCGAGGTGTTAGACTCCTGCGCAAACCTGCGGTAAAGCACGTCGCGAAAGCTTGCGTTAGCGCTAACGAAAATATGTGATCGCTTCTCGGCGCACATAGAAACAACGGAGTAGATGCCGCTATGGTCTCACGCGTTATTCCTGTCGAATGCTTCGACCTTGTTATTTTTGGTGGTACGGGCGATCTGGCCCGCCGCAAAATCCTGCCTGGTCTGTTCCGCCGTTTCTGTTCAGGGCAAATGCCGCCCGAAGCGCAAATCATTGGTGCAGCCCGAAGCGAATTGGATGACGACGGCTATCGTCAGTTCGTTCGCGAAGCGGTTCAGGAATTTGGCGGAACGCATTACGAAAAAGACCAGTTGGACCAATTCCTGCAGCGTTTGGGCTATGAAACAGTTGACGCCAAAGGCGAAGGCGGATGGGAGGCCCTTAAAGGGCGTCTGCGAGATAAAGTCGTCCGCGCTTTCTATTTCTCGGTCGGTCCGTCGCTGTTTGGGGATATCGCCGAACGCCTGCGGTCATTCGGCCTTGCGAACGAAGATAGCCGCATCGTTGTGGAAAAGCCGTTCGGCCACGATCTGGAAACCGCGCGGGCGCTGAACGCGACATTGGCGCAGCATTTCGACGAAACACAGATTTACCGCATCGACCATTATCTGGGCAAAGAAACGGTCCAGAACCTGATGGCCGTACGCTTTGGCAATATGCTGTTCGAACCGCTGTGGAACGCGCAATACGTCGATCACATCCAGATCACAGTGGCAGAGACCGTCAGCGTAGAAGGGCGGGGCGGCTACTATGATAAATCCGGCGCAATGCGGGACATGGTTCAGAACCACCTGATGCAGTTGCTGTGCCTGATCGCGATGGAACCGCCGGCCAAGTTTGACCCCGATGCTGTTCGCGACGAAAAGCTGAAGGTCATTCGCGCACTTGATCCGGTCGAGCCGCATCACGTTGTGCGTGGTCAGTACAGTGCAGATGAAAAGCAGGCGGGTTACCGCGTGCATGCAGAAAACCCGCGGTCGCGCACCGAAAGTTTTGTCGCGATGAAGGTGCACGTATCGAACTGGCGCTGGGCGGGGACGCCTTTCTACCTCCGCACAGGTAAGCAATTGCGTGCCCGCGCGTCGGAAATCGCCGTCGTGTTCAAAGACGCGCCGCATAGCATCTTTGGTGAGGAAGCAGGGCGTCATCGCAACGTCCTGTCGATCCGGTTGCAACCGAACGAAGGAATGACGCTGGGAGTGACGATTAAGGAACCGGGGCCGGGCGGTATGCGCCTGATCGACGTGCCTTTGGACATGTCCTTTGCCGAGGCACTAGGGCCGGATGGCGAGGATGCGCCGGATGCTTATGAGCGTCTGATCATGGACGTGATCCGTGGCAACCAGACCCTGTTTATGCGTGGCGACGAGGTCGAGGCAGCCTGGGCATGGACCGATCCGATCATAGCAAGCTGGGTCGCGCGCAATGATGTGCCGAAACCCTATGATGCCGGAAGCTCGGGCCCAGAGGACGCGCTGATGCTGATGCATCGTGACGGTCGCCGTTGGAGAGAGATCAAGGCATGAGTTACAAATTCGTAGAATACGCTGACCGCGATATGCTGGCGCTTGATCTGGCAAACCTGATCGCGGGTGAACTGCGCACGGCTTTGTCGCAGTCCGATAGTGCGACTTTGGCAGTTCCGGGCGGCACATCGCCCGGTCCGGTCTTTGATGACCTTTGCGCCGTCGATCTGGATTGGGATCGCGTCAATGTCATGCTGACCGACGAACGCTGGGTTCCGGAAGATAGCGACCGGTCCAACACACGCCTGCTGCGCGAACGGCTTTTGACCGACAAGGCTGCCGCCGCAAACCTTTTGCCGCTTTACGCGCCGTACGACACACCGGAAGAGGGCTTGGGCGAACTGGCCAAAGGCATTGAAGCGCAGTTGCCGTTGTCCGTAGTTCTGCTGGGAATGGGCGCGGATATGCACACGGCGTCGATCTTTCCCGAGGCGGATAAGTTGGACGAGGCTTTGGCACCGAATGCGCCTGTCCTTTTGCCGATGCGTGCCCCCGGTGCGCCAGAGCCGCGCATCACGCTAAGCGCCGAGGCGCTGGATGGCGCAATGTCCAAGCACATCCTGATCTTTGGCGCGGAGAAACGCGCTGCGCTGGAAAATGCCAAGGGCAAAGCCCCCAAAGATGCACCCATCAACGCCGTTCTAAACGGCGCAACCGTTCACTGGGCGGAGTAAGACAACATGTGGAACACCGTTAAATCATTGGCCGATGCGACCCAATCGCGCCGGATCGAAGACCTGTTTGCCAAGGATGCCGACCGTGCATCGCGCTACAGCCTGACCGCGCTGGATATGCTGTTCGATTTCTCGAAGACGCAAATCGACGACGACATTCTGGCGGCGCTTTTGGATGTTGTGGAAAAAGCAGAAGTGCCTGCGCGTCGCGACGCCATGTTCGCAGGCGAAAAGATCAACGAAACCGAAGGGCGCGCGGTGCTGCACACGGCGCTGCGCAACCTTGATGGTGATGCGGTCATGGTCGACGGGCAGGATGTGATGCCCGAGGTTTTGGATACGCTGAACCGGATGTCTGATCTGTCCGACACGATCCGGTCCAGCGATGTGACGGATGTGGTCAACATCGGGATCGGCGGGTCTGATCTTGGTCCGGCGATGGCGGTTAAGGCCTTGGCGCCTTATCACGATGGTCCGAGCTGCCACTTTGTATCCAACGTGGATGGCGCGGATATTGCGGACACCCTGCGCGGTCTGAACCCTGAAACCACCGTGTTCATCGTCGCGTCAAAGACGTTCACCACCATCGAGACAATGACCAACGCCCGCACCGCCAAGGCGTGGCTTGCCGATAAGGGTGTGAGCGATGAAGGCCGCTTTATCGCGCTGTCGTCCAATGTGGAAAAAGCCGGCGAGTTCGGTATTCCCGCAGATCGTGTGTTCGGGTTCGAAGACTGGGTCGGCGGCCGCTATTCCATGTGGGGGCCGATTGGCCTGTCGCTGATGATTGCGATCGGGCCGGATGCCTTCCGCGCGTTCCTGCGTGGCGGACAGGCAATGGACCGTCATTTCTGCGCGGCACCCTTGGCGGAAAACATGCCTGTGCTTTTGGCATTGGTAGGGATGTTCCACAATCAGGGACTGGGACACGCGACCCGCGCGGTTCTGCCCTACGACAACCGACTGATGCGCTTGCCTGCGTACCTTCAGCAGCTCGAGATGGAGAGCAATGGCAAAGGCGTGTCGATGGACGGCGCCGATCTGGACGTGAACTCTGGCCCCGTGGTCTGGGGCGAGCCGGGCACGAACGGGCAGCACGCATTCTATCAGCTGATCCACCAAGGCACGCGGGTGATCCCTTGTGAATTCCTCGTGGCTGCTACAGGGCATGAGGCCAATTTGCAGCATCACCATGACCTACTGGTCGCCAACTGTCTGGCGCAATCCGAGGCGCTGATGAAAGGCCGCAGTCTGGACGAGGCACGCGGCGAGGTGGCGGATAAGTTTGAAGGCGACGAATTGGAGCGTCAGGCGCGTCACCGTGTGTTCCCAGGCAATCGCCCGTCGACAACACTGATTTATCCGAAGCTCACGCCGGAAATGCTGGGCCAGATTATCGCGCTTTATGAACACCGCGTGTTCGTCGAAGGCGTGATCCTTGGCATCAATTCGTTCGACCAGTGGGGCGTTGAATTGGGCAAAGAGCTGGCCACGTCTTTGGGTCCGATTGTGACGGGCGAACAACCCAGCGATGGCAAGGATGCCTCGACCCGTGGTCTGGTGGATTACGTTCTGCGCTATCGCGGAGACTGACTTAGAAATTCCAGCCCCGCGTCAAACGGGGCTGGAAAAGACATTTACTTGGCCAGTGCGCCCGCGATTTTGCCGCTGACGATGCCAAAGATACCGCCAAGGATCATCGAAACAGCGATGATACCGGCCGCAGACAGCAGCGCGTTCATTTCTGTCAGAGCAACGCCTGTCAGCAACATGAAGGCAGCGGTTGACGCATAGCCGTAAACGCCCGCCGGAATCGCGCCGAGCGCAGGCACATGCGCGCCAAGGATCAGCACAACAACCGAGATGCCGACGATTACGGACGCCATCAAAGCGCCACCGCCAACGGTGCCCACAACGAACAGCGCGACGGTTGCAACGATGATGCCCCAAACATGGGCTGTCAGAGATTTCACCAGCGCGTCATTGTCGCCGCCCGTGTGAAAGAAGCTGCCCCAAGCGATGAACAGCGCCCAGATTTGCAGGCCTGTTCCAAGTCCAAGACAGATGTAGGTTGCCACAACGGCAAGCGCGCCAATGACGATGGCAAGTGCAGTTACAAGATTCATTAGTCCCTCCCTAAGTAGATCCGGTTTGATTGTTTTTCCGGATGCGCAAAGTTAGGGCGAAACCTCAAAATACCGCATAATACTTAGGCATTGGTGCAATTTTGGGCAGATTAGCTGCCGGGAATGTCAAATTCTGCGGGTGCGAGGGTGAAGCCCGCAAATTGGAAACCGGGCGATACCGTACAGCCGACAAGGGTCCATTCACCCGTTGTTCGCGCGGCTTGCCAATGATCTTTCTGCACGATGATCTGGGGTCGTTCACCTGCCATCAGATCGGGGCCCAAACGGTGGATTTCCTTAGGGCCGGCATCCGTCGCAGACAGCGACAATTCAATCGGTGCGCCTGCGTAATAATGCCAGATTTCGGTGGCATCCACACGGTGCCAATGGCTGCTTTCACCGGCCTTCAGCAGGAAAAAAATGCAAGTGCCACTTGCCCTTGGCTCTTCTTCGCCATCCCACGTCTGGCGGTAATAGCCGCCCTCGGGGTGCGGTTCGAGTTCAAGCAGTTTGATTATGTCGTCGGCATGCATTCTGTAACCCAATTTAAACTTTGACCGAACGGCGCTGTCAGCCGGTTTTAAGGCCGCAACAGCGAGCCTCTGGCCTCATAAAACAATACACATGAGGCAATTCATATGGGCAATGCGCAAAAACGGCTTCGGCAGATCGCCGAAGACATCGTTGGCCGCGAAGGCGGCTATGTAAACGATCCAGACGATCCCGGCGGGGCGACGAAATTCGGGGTCACGCTTGCGACTTTAGTGCGGTTGGGGCGCGATAATAATGGCGACGGACGGGTGAATCATTCTGATGTTCGGGCTTTGACCAAGGATCAGGCCGTCGAAATTTTCCTGCAGCACTACTTTGTGGAACCCCGGATCGGTGAACTGCCCGATGCGGTGCAGGCGTCTGTCTTTGATATGTACGTAAACGCAGGTGCCAACGCGGTTAAGATTTTGCAGCGGCTTCTGACGGACATGGGGATGCAGGTTACTGTGGATGGTGTGATTGGCCCGCAGACGATTGCGGCGGCGGCCAAGGCAATTTCTGTGGCCCCTAATCATCTGGCGGATGCCTACGGGATCGCGCGTCGCAACTATTATTTTGCCTTGGCGGATCGTAGGCCCGCATCGCGCAAATTCGCCCGAAGCCGTAGCGGGGGTAAAGGCGGTTGGATCAAACGGGCCGAGGAATTCATCTCGCCCCGTTTTCACCTGTCGCAAGCCGAGTTTCAGAAACGGGTGGCGGCATGGGCGTGATCAATCAGATGTGGCAGTTTCTGTTTGGCGGTGGACGCAATGTTGTCGTTGAAACCGCCGAGGTTTTCCGCGTGAACGCCGAAGCGCAGGCCGCGCGGGATATGACAATGAAGTCCGCGTCTTTGGATCAGTATGCGTCCGAGTTCGCCCTGATGCGACAGGGCCGGTTCGACCGGTTCATGGACGCGCTGAACCGCGTGCCGCGACCGGCTATGGCGCTGGGCACCTTGGGGTTGTTTGTGTCTGCGATGGTGGACCCCGTGTGGTTTGCTGCGCGCATGACGGGTATCGCGCTGGTGCCAGAGCCGCTTTGGTGGCTTTTGGGGGCGATTGTCAGTTTCTATTTCGGGGCGCGATATCAGGCGAAAGGGCAGCAATTCCAGAGAGATATCGCCGCTACGATGGTCGCCACCCCGCAGGTCGTCCAGCATATTTCTGATATCGAGAACCTGCGCCGAGAGCCTGTTCCGGAAGTGGCTTTGATTTCGGCAAATCGTGCACTGGAAGACTGGAAGCGCCTGCAAAACTGACGCGTGACAAGTTGACCAACTTTTGAACGCCGAATCTATTGGCCGAGTTCGCTGACTGACCCTATACATTGGGCATGGTTACAGAACTCGGTCACTTCGCACTCATCCTCGCCTTTCTAGTGGCGATCGTTCAAATGGTGGTTCCGGCAATCGGGGCCCATAAACGCTGGTCCGGTTGGATGGCGGTGGCTGAACCTGCAGCCACAATACAATTTATCCTGACATTACTGGCTTTTGGCGCGCTGACGCATGCCTTTGTCGTGTCGGACTTTTCGCTCAGGTTGGTGGTGCTGAACTCGCATTCAGCCAAGCCGATGCTGTATAAAATCAGCGGCACATGGGGCAACCACGAAGGATCCATGCTGCTTTGGGTGCTGATCGTAACACTGTTCGGTGCGATGGCCGCGTGGTGTGGCGGCAACCTTCCGCCGACACTTCGGGCGCGGGTTCTGTCGGTTCAATCCGCAATCGCCGTGGCCTTCTTTGCCTTCATCCTGTTCACCTCGAACCCGTTCCTGCGTTTGGCGGTACCGCCGTTTGACGGGCAGGATTTGAACCCGCTGCTTCAGGATCCCGGTTTGGCCTTCCATCCGCCGTTCCTGTATTTGGGCTATGTGGGCCTTTCGATCTGCTTTTCCTTCGCTGTGGCGGCATTGATTGAGGGACGCGTTGATGCGGCGTGGGCCCGTTGGGTGCGCCCTTGGACGCTGGCGGCGTGGGTGTTTCTGACCATCGGTATCGCGCTGGGATCGTGGTGGGCTTACTATGAGCTTGGCTGGGGCGGTTTCTGGTTCTGGGATCCGGTTGAAAACGCGAGCTTTATGCCGTGGCTGTTCGCAGCGGCCCTGCTGCATTCCGCTATCGTGGTCGAAAAGCGCGAGAGCCTGAAAAGCTGGACGATCCTGTTGGCGATCCTTGCCTTCGGCTTCTCTCTGATCGGGACATTCATTGTGCGCTCGGGCCTTCTGACGTCGGTTCACGCCTTTGCCAACGATCCTGAACGCGGCGTCTTCATCCTTGGTATTCTGGTGTTCTTCACAGGTGGTGCGTTGATGCTTTTTGCCGCCCGCGCCAATGCGATGCAGGCCAAGGGTGTCTTTGGTCTGGTCAGCCGCGAAAGCGCGTTGGTGGCGAACAACATCCTGCTGGCGGTATCTTCGCTGGTCGTTTTCGTCGGCACCATGTGGCCCTTGGTGGCCGAGATGTTCCTTGATCGGAAACTGTCGGTTGGCCCGCCGTTCTTCAACTCTGCCTTTACGCCGTTCATGCTGGTTCTGGGCTTGATCCTGCCGGTTGGCGCGATGCTACCGTGGAAGCGGGCCAAAGTGGGTCGCGTGATCCGTGCCTTGGCACCTGCCTTTGTCATCGCTGTTCTTCTGGCCGCGCTGGTTTGGACGATGCAGACAGGCCGCACGATCCTTGGCCCTGTCGGCGTGTTCCTTGGCGCTTGGCTGGTGGGCGGTGCTTTGACAGATCTATGGAGCCGCACAGGCCAGAACCGTGACATCGGCCGTCTGCTGCGCCTTCCGCGCGCTGATTGGGGGAAAACGGTGGCCCACGGTGGTCTCGGTATCACCATGGTCGGTGTTGCGGGCCTGATGGCGTGGCAGGTCGAAGATATCCGCGTGGCCAACATTGGCGAGCGTTTCGAAGTTGGCAGCTACGAGCTTGAACTGATCGGCGTCGAGCAGGTGCGTGGCCCGAACTATTTCTCGACCATGGCCGAAGTCGCTGTGTACGACGACGGCGTGGAAGTGGCCCATTTGTACCCTGAAAAACGCGACTATCCCGTCGCCAAGATGCCGACGACCGAGGCCGCAATCGACTACAAATTCCTGCGCGACGTCTATGTCGTGATCGGTGATCCGCAGGATGGCGGTGGCTGGGTCATGCGGACCTACATCAAGCCGCTGGCCAACTGGATTTGGGGTGGCTCTATCCTGATGGCATTGGGTGGTTTGATCAGCCTGACAGACCGTCGGTTCCGTGTGGCCGCCGGTGCCAAGAAAACCACAGCAAAAGCGGTGCCCGCAGAATGAAACAACTTGTTCTGATCCTGTCGCTTTTGCTGTCCGCTACCTTTGTCAGCACCGGACCAGCTTGGGCCGTGCTGCCGGACGAGGTGCTGGATGATCCGGTTCTGGAAGAACGGGCGCGCGAAATCTCGAAAGGGTTGCGCTGTCTGGTCTGCCAGAACGAGAGCATCGATGAATCCAACGCGCCGTTGGCCCGTGACCTGCGGATCGTGGTGCGCGAACGTCTGGTGGCGGGGGACACTAACGACGAAGTCGTCGAGTTTATTGTCGAACGTTATGGCGAGTTCGCTCTGCTGAACCCGACAACGGATGGCTGGAACCGCCTGCTGTGGTGGGCTGGCCCCGCTATGTTCCTGATCGCGCTTCTGATGGGGGCGCTGTACGTGCGTGGCCGTGCGGCTGCTCCGGTCGTTGACGACAAAGGCCTTAGCGACAGCGAACAAGAACGGCTGAACAAAATCCTGAACGACTGATCTTGGGTCCGCCTGCGACCTGTGCTAGCGTGCACGCAGGGTCCGCAGTTCACCCAGGCTCCGCCGATGCTAAACCTGTTTGATTGACGCTAATGGCATCACCTTTGTGATACCTTGGATCAAGGGCGGACAATCCAACCCTTCGGGTCTGGTATCGCGTTGGAGATTGCTATGACGCGCGACGTTATTTCTTTTCACCTTGATGATCTGTCGTCCTTTGCCAAACGGTTGCGCAAGGACATTGAAACTGACCTTGGACATGCCGAATTTCTGGACCGGATTTCCAAGGCGGCAGGCTATCGGAACTATCAACACCTGCGGGCGAAAAACACGCCAACTGCGCCGGTGAATGGTACGCAAGTGGCCCGCGCCGCGCGTTACTTTGACGGTGATGGGCGGTTTGCCAAATGGCCCGCCCGCACGTTGACCCAGCATCTGTGCTGCTATGTTGTGTGGTCGCGTTTGCCTGCACGGACGCCGATGACCGAGCGTGAAATCAGCGCCCTGATCGATCAGGAAACCGCCTTCAGGGACGCGGCCCAAATCCGGCGCACCTTGATCGAAGTCGGTGCGCTTGAACGTAATCTGGATGGGTCGCGCTATATGCGGAAAGAAGCGCCCATCCCGCCCGAGGCCGCTGATCTGATCAAACGGGTGGCACGTCGCGACAGCGCGTAATCGCCGTTTCGGTTTTCCTGCACAGTGACGCCGCGTTGGGCTTTGCCTTTTGTCCGCGCGGCGTGTTTGATGCGGGCAACTTGGCAGGAGGATATCATGCAATACGAAGCCATTACATATGAGGTCGTCGACGGCGTTGCTGTCGTTTCCCTCAACCGCCCTGATTTGATGAATGCTTTGAACACCCAGATGCGGGCCGAGATTACCCATGCTGTCACCGAGGCCGGCAAAACCGCCCGCGTTGTCGTGATCACCGGCAATGGGAAAGCATTCTGTTCCGGTCAGGATCTGGGCGACCGCTCAGCCATGGCCAGCTTTGATGTCGAACGCACCCTGCGCGACGAATACGAGCCGATGCTGAAGGCGATTGTGGATTGCCCCGTGCCGACCATTTCAGCGGTCAACGGTCCGGCAGCTGGGGCAGGGGCGAACCTTGCACTGGTGGCGGATGTGGTGATCGCGTCCGAGAGCGCGTATTTCGTGCAGGCCTTCACGCGCATCGGCCTGATCCCTGATGCGGGCGGCACATGGGCGTTGCCGCGCCAGATCGGTCTGGCGAAGGCGATGGGTGCCGCGCTGTTTGCCGACAAGATCACGGCAGAGCAGGCCGATAAATGGGGTCTGATCTGGGAATACGTCGCTGATGACGAATTCGCGGACCACTGGAAGGCTCGTGCAGCGCATCTGGCGAAGGGTCCGACAGCGGCCTACACGCGGGTCAAACAGGCCATGCGCGAAAGCTTTGGCAACACACTGGACGAACAGTTGGCGCTTGAGGCCAAGTTGCAGGGCGAATGCGGCAAAACCCGTGACTTCATGGAAGGCGTCATGGCGTTTGTTCAGAAACGTCCTGCAGAGTTTGAAGGCCGCTAAGGCTTAGAACCGATAGGTCAGCTGGCATCCAGCAATGGTTGCCAGCCCGTCGAACCCATCGACCGTGCCATGACTGTTGGCGTCCCACGCTTCTTTCGCGGCGGCGGCAGCCAGCGTCAGGCCACAACTTTCCCAAGCAGACAATCCGTTTTCCTGAGCGACCTGTGCGACCGCCGCACCGGCGTAGTAATGCGCCTGCTTGTCGTCTGTCGGGGCAGCCATCAGGCCGAGGATCATCAAAGTTGCAGCTTCCATTGTCTCAAATCCTTCCATTCATTGAGACAAATTTTAGGAAAACCGCCCGCGTTAACCAAAAGGAAACGAGTCACATAGTTAACGCGCGCCGGAAACGAAAAAGCCCGGCGTTTGGCCGGGCTTTCAGTCGTCGATGTATCGCTGAAATCAGCGGTTTTCGATGTCTGTGTAGTCGCGCGCAGTATCGCCCAGATACAGCTGACGAGGACGGCCGATTTTCATCTGCGGATCGCCCAGCTGTTCTTTCCACTGGCTGATCCAGCCAACGGTACGGGACACAGCGAAGATCGGTGTGAACATCGATGTCGGGAAGCCCATCGCTTCGAGGATGATGCCCGAATAGAAGTCCACGTTCGGGAACAGTTTCTTTTCTGCGAAATACGGATCGGCCAAAGCGGCTGCTTCCAGTTCCTTCGCAACCTGCAGGACAGGGTTGTCTTCGACACCCAGCAGGTCCAGAACTTCGTCTGCGGACTGCTTCATCACCTTCGCACGCGGGTCGAAGTTTTTGTAAACGCGGTGGCCAAAGCCCATCAGACGGAACGGATCGTTCTTGTCTTTCGCACGCGCGATGAATTCCGGAATGCGGTCTACGGAACCGATTTCCTTCAGCATCTCGAGGCAGGCTTGGTTCGCACCACCGTGGGCAGGGCCCCAGAGGCAGGCGATGCCGGCTGCGATACATGCGAACGGGTTCGCCCCCGAGGACGACGCCAGACGTACTGTCGATGTCGACGCGTTCTGTTCGTGGTCAGCATGCAGGGTAAAGATACGGTCCATCGCGCGGGACAGGATCGGATCAACAACGTACTCTTCCGCCGGAACGGCAAAGCACATGTGCAGGAAGTTCGACGCGTAATCCAGATCGTTGCGCGGGTACACGAAGGGCTGACCGATCGAATACTTATACGCCATTGCAGCGATTGTCGGCATCTTCGCAATCAGGCGGTGCGACGCGATTTCGCGCTGACGGGCATCAGACGGATCGGTCGAGTCGTGGTAGAACGCGGACATCGCACCAACGACGCCAACCATTGTCGCCATCGGGTGTGCGTCACGACGGAAACCACGGAAGAAGTTGTGCATCTGTTCGTGTATCATGGTGTGACGTGTCACCATGTTTTCGAAGTTTTCCAGTTCCTGAGCTGTCGGCAGGGCACCGTACAGAAGCAGGTAGCAGACTTCGAGGTAGTGCGATTTTTCGGCCAGTTGGTCGATCGGATAGCCACGGTGCAGCAGCTCGCCCTTGTCGCCATCGATGAATGTGATGGTCGAATCGCAGCTCGCAGTCGAGGTGAAGCCCGGATCGTAGGTAAAGACTCCTGCCTGACCGTACAACTTACGGATGTCGATTACATCGGGTCCAGCCGTTGGCGAATAAATGGGCAGATCATAAGACTGTCCGTCAATCGTAAGCGTGGCTGTTTTCGGAGTATCGGCCATGTTTCATCCCTTCGTTTGCTACGACATCGGGCCCGGGGTGGGCCCGATTGTGCGCTTATCCTATTAGCGCCAAGAACGGGGACCGTTTTAGGGCCACTATTCTCCTGCGCTCGCTTCTTCCAGTCGCAGCAGGCTTTCCTGCTGGCCAAGAACAAGCATCATATCAAATACGCTCGGGGTCACTGCGCGTCCGGCCAAAGCGGCCCTTATGGGGCCTGCCATTTTGCCAAACTTGACGCCGTTCGTTTCGGCGACGCTGTTGGCGGCCGCCTCTAATTCTTCACGGGACCAGCTAGCATTCTGCAACTGCGACGTCAATTGGTTCAGTATACCACGGGATACATCATCCAATGCCTTTGCGGCCTTCTCGTCCGGCTGAATCGGGCGGGAAGCCATGATAAATTCAGCTTTTTCAAGAAGTTCCGGGAATGTTTTGGCCCGGTCTTTCAGGCAGTACATTCCGCGCTGCATACCGTCTTTTTGCACTTCCGTAAGGTCGGGTTTGCCAGCGGCTTTCAAAAACGCCTCAAGTTCATGCAGCAGCGCAGCATCATCTGCCGCAGCAATGTGCTGTCCACAGATGTTTTCCAGCTTTTTGAAGTCCAGACGCGACGGGCTTTTGCCGATTCCCTCAAGGTTGAACCATTCTTTTGCCTGCTCATCGGTAAAGAATTCGTCATCCCCGTGGCTCCAGCCAAGACGGGCCAGATAGTTGCGCATACCGGCCGCCGGGTAGCCCATGACCTGATATTCCTCGACACCGACCGCACCATGGCGTTTCGACAGCTTCTTGCCATCTGGGCCGTGGATCAGTGGTATGTGGGCATAAACCGGCACCGGCCAACCCATTGCGGTGTAGATCCCCATCTGACGTGCAGCGTTGTTCAGGTGGTCATCGCCGCGGATCACATGGGTCACGCCCATATCATGGTCGTCTACAACCACCGCCAGCATGTAAACTGGCGTACCGTCGGAGCGCAGCAGGATCATATCGTCCAACTGATCGTTGCCGATCTTAACCTCGCCCTGAACTTCGTCCTTGATGATTGTCTGGCCATCCTGCGGGGTTTTCAGACGGATCACGTAAGGCGCGTCGGGATGCGTTGCTGGATCGGCATCACGCCACGGGCTTTGAAACAGGGTAGAACGGCCTTCAGCACGCGCAGCTTCGCGGAAGGCCTCAATCTCTTCCTGCGTGGCAAAACATTTATAGGCAGCACCTTTGGCCAGCAGCTCGTGGGCCACCTCGGCATGACGGTCAGCGCGTTCAAACTGGCTGATCACCTCGCCGTCGTGATCCAGCCCCAGCCATGCCAGACCTTTCAACAGGGCTTCGGTCGCCTCGGGTGTGGACCGTGCGCGATCGGTGTCTTCGATCCGCAACAGGAATTTGCCGCCGCGACCGCGTGCATACAGCCAGTTGAACAGCGCAGTGCGCGCGCCACCGATGTGAAGATAGCCAGTGGGGGACGGCGCGAAACGGGTGATGACTTGGTCAGACATTGGATTGCTTAACCTTTCGATAAGCTTGATGCGGTTAGCGTTGCGCACCCATACCCAGCAAGGGGATGAAGAACAAGCATGCCACGCCTTTGGACCCTGCTGGAAAGCGAACTCGCCCGGCAGCGCGGGCATTTGTTTCCTTGGGTTCCCGTTGTCCTTGCCATTGGCATCGGCGCATTCTTCTCACTTCGCTCTGATCCGTCTGCTGAGCTGATCGGGCTTGCGTTCTTTGTCGCGTTAGGTGCCGCTTTATCCCGACGCTTTGTAAACGAAACGTTGCAAATCGGTCTGGTCTGTATCGGGGTCTTCGCGGCTGGCTTCGGGATTGCGGGCGTTCGGGCGCAAATGGTCGCGACGCCCTTGATCGAGTTCCGGTATTACGGTCCGATTGAAGGCCGTGTCATAGCGATTGACCGATCATCCAGCGACAAGCCGCGATTGCTGCTGGATCAGGTGGTGCTACAGGATATGGCCCCAGATCGAACGCCGCACCATGTGCGTGTGTCTTTGCACGGTGATCAGCGTTGGATTGATCCTGAACCGGGCATGCGCGTGATCATGACGGGGCATCTTTCGAAATCGCCGGGTCCGGCGGAACCGGATGGTTTTGATTTCCAAAGGCATGCATGGTTCCAGAGCATCGGGGCAGTTGGCTACACCCGCATCCCTGCGCTGGTCCTAGAGCCGCCGACTGACGGGCCGATGTGGGCGCGGGCACGGCACGCTTTGTCTGAACGTGTGCAGGCAAAGTTGGAAGGGCAGGTCGGGGCTTTCGCTGCCGCGATTATGACGGGTGACAGAAGCGCGATTGAGCGGGAAACACTGGACGCCCTTCGCGACAGCAACCTTGCGCATCTGTTGGCAATATCCGGACTTCACATGGGGCTTTTGACCGGGTTCGTTTTCGCCAGCCTGCGCCTTGTCTTGTTGCTTGTTCCGGTTTGGGGGCTTTTGTGGCCGGTAAAAAAGCTGGCTGCGGTGGCGGCATTGGCAGTCGGTGCCGGATACCTAGGGCTTTCCGGGGGAAACGTCGCGACCGAGAGGGCCTTCGTCATGGTGGCCGTGGCGCTCTTGGCTGTGATCTTTGACCGTCGGGTGATGTCGTTTCGCGCCTTGGCGTTGGCGGCGCTTATCGTCCTTGTCCTCAGGCCAGAGACGCTGCTGGGACCTGGTTTCCAGATGTCATTCGCGGCGACGACCGCGTTGGTCGCTGTGTTCGGTGCATGGCAACGCTCTGATGTGACGCAGAAAATCCCGCGGGTGTTGCACCCTGTCGCGGCTGTATTTTTGTCTTCGCTCATTGCGGGCTTGGCCACAGCACCGGTCGCCATGGCGCATTTCAACAGATTTGCTGAGTTTGGCTTGATCGCGAACCTCATCGCAGTTCCGGCGATGGGGATTGTGGTTATGCCCGCAGGTGTTCTGGCGGCTTTGCTGATGCCTTTCGGACTGGAAGGTATCGGGCTTTGGGCGATGGAATGGGGGCTGAGCTGGATTTTAACCGTCGCCCATCAGGTCAGCAGTTGGGATGAGGCTGTAAAACTCGTGCCTTCGCCACCTGCAAGTGTGTTGCCCATTGGCGCAATGGCCGGGCTGTTTTGCCTACTGTGGCAGGGCAGATTGCGGTGGATCGGGATAGCACCGGCCGTGATCGCCGCCTGGATTTGGGGCGGGGCCACACGGCCTGATGTCTTGATTGCACATGATGGCGGGCTGGTTGGCGTTCAGACGGATCAGGGCAGGGCACTAAGCAAAGCGAAAGGCGCAGGTTTTGCTGCGCGTATCTGGTTGGAAAATGATGGCTCCGCACTTTCGCAAAGTGAGGCCGCTTCGCTTTGGCCCGACAATACAGGCATCCAGCATGTATCGGGTAAGCGTGCCCTTCAAAGTTTCGAAGGCTGTCATCAGGGCGAGGTGGTTGTCAGCAATCAGACCCTGCCTAATTTGCGGTGTTTGATCTTTGACGCGTTGACCTTGCGTCAGACGGGCGCTGTCGCATTGTATCGCGACAAAAAAGAATGGCGCGCGGTGACCGCACGCCATCGGAAAGGGGTTCGCATGTGGCACGGGGATGTTCCCGAAGGTCCGGAAAACCAAAGGATCACCGGACTGTTGCGGACAGATCAATAAGTGCGGATCAGCCCGACCAGACGACCCTGCACCGAAACAGATCCGGACGGCAGAATGCGCGGTTCATAGGCTGGGTTCGCGGCCTCAAGCATGATCGCGTCGCCCTTACGGCGGAACCGCTTCAGAGTTGCCTCATAACCTTCGATCTGCGCGACCACGATATCGCCGTCGCTGGCATGCGATGTTTCGCGGATAACCACAACGTCACCGTTGTTGATGCCCGCATCGATCATCGAGTCGCCTTTGACCTCAAGCGCGTAATGCTTGCCCGGTCCGCTCAGCATCTGGCTGGGCACAGCGATTTCCGGCGGGATGTCGTTGATGGCCTGAATGGGCTCACCCGCTGCGATCCGGCCAAGCACGGGCAGTTCGGTCGCTTCAATCGTGATCGACTTGGCCGCAGCAGGTGTGCTGTCGGGCAGATCACCGTCAATGACCTTCGGGGTAAAGGTCGCGCCAGAAGGTGCCAGCGTATCGGGCAGCTTTACAATCTCGATTGCGCGGGCGCGGTGCGCCAAGCGACGGATAAAGCCACGCTCTTCAAGGGCCGTGATCAGGCGGTGGATGCCGGACTTGGACCGCAGGTCCAGCGCCTCTTTCATCTCATCAAAGCTGGGCGGTACGCCGTCGCGGGCGACGCGCTTTTGAATAAAGTGCAGTAGATCCAGCTGTTTTTTCGTAAGCATTGCGACACCCCTTCAAGTTTGTCGCATTTTGTTCTACTCATGTTCTCGTTTTGTGTCAACAAAGTAGAGCGATGCAAGAACAGATGTGGCCTTTCGGACTCAGTAAAGCCCTTGTTCCTTGGCAATCAAAGCGGCCTGCGTCCGGTTTGCCACGCCAATTTTTCGATACAACGTTTTGACGTGCAGCTTTACCGTCGGTTCGCGGATATCCAGATCGCGGGCGATTTCCTTATTGGATTTGCCTTCGGTCAGTCCCTTTAGAACATCCATTTCGCGGCGCGACAGTTTTTGGGCCAGCGGATGGTTCCGTTCGGGCTCGGGGGCGCGGAGGAATTCAATGGGCGTGAACTGTTCGCCCGCCGCCATAAAGCGGACCGCGTTGATCAATGACTTGGCCGACAGCGTTTTGGGCACGAAACCCGCCGCGCCCTTTTCCAAGGCTTCTTGGGCCACGTCGCGTGTCGCTGTGCCGGAAATGATACCGACACGGTGATCGCCGGGAAGGTCCTGAATGCGCTGCATCCCTTCCAGACCGGTCATGCCGGGCATCGAGTAATCAAGCAGAACCAGATCGAAAACCGGATCATCCTTGACCCGTTCAAATGCCGCGTTGAAATCGGCGACGGTTTCGACCGATATGTCTGGTTCTTTTCCGAGATAAAGTTGAAGCATGTCCCGGAGAAGGTCATGATCGTCTGCAACCAGAATGCGCAGTTGCGAGCTTTCAGTCATTGTGAATGCGCCTCAGGGTCATCATATGCCTAGACTACCCGCCTTTTCTGCTTTCAGTCTGTTTATCTTAAGATAGAACATGCTTCTTCCCTAAGCAAACCTACGATTTTGCCGCAGTCGTAAGCCCAACGAACTGGTGCAAAAGCGCACTGATCCGGAACAAAGTATATCTGCAGTATCTGAAGGTTCTATTTAAAAGGATAGGGATTGTGGCAGATTCCCGTCTATCGGTTTCAGTGTTTTAACACGCAATTTGAATTTAGCGTCGTGAAAACCTATACCAATGGATACTGATTTTCAACTTATGCTCTACTGCAGCGCTATTTTTAACCTGCCATATTGAACGGCGTTATCGAAAGGTTGGTTCTATGACTAATACCGTAATTTCGCGCGTTGCATTTGCAGTCGCAACTTTTCTGCCGGTCATGGGTTTCAGTGCCGAACTTGATGCTCCGGCTGGTCCTGTGTTGCTGACGGTCAGCGGCGCAATCGAGAACTCAAATACCTCCAATGGTGATGCCGCGTTCGATCGCGAAATGCTGCAGGCGCTTGGCGCGGAAACCATCGAGACGACCACTATCTGGACAGAAGGCAAGCAGTCTTTCGAAGGTGTTTCCTTGCAGGTTCTGATGGACGCGGTGGGGGCCACAGGCAGCAATTTGAAAGCAACGGCCATTAACGACTATTCGGTCGAAATCCCGGCGGAAGACTGGGTCGAGAATGGTCCGATTGTTGCATATTCAAACAATGGCGAGGAAATGTCCGTACGCGATAAAGGCCCGTTGTGGGTCGTATATCCCTACGACAGTTCCCCGAATTATCAAACCGAAGTGATCTACTCGCGAAGCATCTGGCAATTGGACCGGATCATCGTCGAGTAGCACAATTAGTGCTTAATCGCGCGGGAGACGTTGGTGTCCGTTGGCACAAGAATTCGCGCTGTAATGCGTCGATTAATGTCGGTCAAACTACTAGCGGCAACGGTAGTGGTTTGTCTGGCATTTGTCGTGGGCCTCAGCTGGATGATCTCGAAAGAGATCGATAAAATCAGCACTGCAACATCGGACAACGCCCAATGGACCGTCGCGCAGGTAGATGTCGAACTGCTGCGCTACCGGCTTGCTTTGGAAACCGATGGCAGCGATCCGGCCGACCTGCGGAATTTGCGCCGTCGCTTTGATGTTTTCTATAGCCGTATGTCGACATTGCTTTACGGCAATTCGTTCATCCAGTTGCGAAACTCGCCAAACTTCGCCGGATCTTTAGAGCGGCTTCTGACCTTTCTAGAGGAAACCGTTCCAATCATTGACGGCGATGACCCGCAATTGATTGCCGCGTTACCCGATCTGCAAAAAGCTGCTGTCGAAATTACCCCTGTCGCACGTGAAATGACCTTGGCGGGTCTGGCAGCTTTTGCGGAAAACACGCGCGACCGTCGTCAGGAAGTTATGAAGACGCTGGTTATTCTGGCCGTCTTTGTGATGATCCTGCTGGCCATTCTGATCGTCGCTGCGGCCAAACTGATGCAGATGAATACCATCGCACGGCGCCACGCGGCCGAGGTTGAACAGGCGTCCGAACAGCTGAAAACCATCGTGGAAACGTCGCTGGATGCAATCGTACTGGCGGATTCCCGTGGGCGTATTCTTACGCAAAACCCCGCGGCGGATACGATGTTCGGGGCGCTTCAAGATCCCGCGACCATAAATCTGAAAGACCTCTTTTCGCCGACCGAGACCAAGGAAAAGTTTGATTTCATCGGAACCGGCAAACCTTTGCCCGCCGGCAGCCGCCGGTTTGAAATCCAGTCGCTGCACAAAGACGGCATCTATTTCCCAGCTGAGGTTTCCATCGACCGATCTGGCGGTGGCGAAGATCAAGTGTATGTCGCCTATATCCGAGACATCTCGCGCAGGAAAAATGCCGAGGACGCCCTGCGCGATGCGCGTGACCGCGCCTTGGCGGGGGAAAAGGCCAAGTCCGAGTTCCTTGCTGTAATGAGCCATGAAATGCGCACGCCGCTGAACGGCATTCTCGGCACGATGCAGTTGCTGAGGCCCTTATCGACAGGCCAGCGTGAAAATGAACTTCTGGACCGGATGGAAAGTTCGGGCCGCTTGTTGCTCAGCCTTGTGAACGATGTGTTGGACCTGTCCAAATACGAAGCAGGCAAGCTGACGCTGGAAGACCGCGCCTTTGCGCTGCCGGATTTGCTGAAGGGCATCGTGGATACGAACCGTCCGATGGCGACAGCAAATGGCGACAGCCTGAACTGGTCATGGGTCGGTCCGGAACGAAACTGGGTGCGAGGCGATCAACGGCGTCTGCGCCAGATCCTTTTGAACCTTGTCAGCAATGCCGTGAAATTCACGCGCAACGGCGAGGTCGAGATCGAAGTCGAAGAAATGGATGCTCCGGCTGGAACGATCGAGTTCCGTGTCATCGACACCGGCATCGGGATCGACGAAGACGATATCGAACGGATTTTCCAGGACTTCGAAACGCTCGACAGCTCGTACGCACGTCAGGCCGGTGGCACTGGTCTCGGCCTCGGGATTGTGCGCCGTCTGGTGAACATGATGGGCGGCGAAATCGGTGCAGAAAGTGAACCCGGCGAGGGCAGCCTGTTCTGGGTGCGCATTCCGTTCAACAGTGTCGATCATTCGGATGTGGTCAACGATGACGTCGAAGTCCCGATCACAACTCCGACCGGAGAGCGGTCGCTTTCGGTTCTTCTGGTCGAAGATAACGAGATCAACAGGTTCGTTGCGCGCGAGCTTTTGAATTCGGAAGGTCACAAGGTGACCGAAGCGGCAAACGGGCAAGAAGGCGTTGAATTGGCCAATGAGACCCTGTTCGATCTGATCCTGATGGACATCTCGATGCCGGTCAAAGACGGGGTTGCAGCGACAATCGAGATCAGGGCAGGGGACGGGGCATCATCCGGCACCCCGATCATCGCAGTGACAGCGCATGCCCTTCCCGAAGAGGTCGAAGGATTTCTAAAGTCAGGCATGCAGGACTGCCTGTCAAAGCCCATCGAACGAAACGCGTTGAAGCGTATTCTGGCGCAAGTCGCCTATTCGAATGCGGTGATTACAAGCGACAAGGTCGCGCATCAGAACGGAACCAAGTTGCCGTATTTCGATCCGTCGCAGCTTGAGGCACTGGCAAGTGCATTGGGGTTCGAACAGGTCGAAACCCTGATCAACCGATTGCGCGCCGAAGGCAGCGCCACAACCGACAGGTTGATGGGGATGTCTACAAACGATCCGGAACTGGCGGCTGTCGTGCACCAATTCGCCGGAAGCTGCGCAAGCTTCGGTCTGACCAGTCTGCGGGAATCCCTTTACGGGATCGAGGGCAAAAAGAAGAATGGGGCGCTGGTGTCCAATTCGGAAATCGAGGCCCTGAAACCGCTCTGGAAGAAGAGTGAATCAGCGCTCTTGTCATGGGCATCCCAGCAAAGGACTTATAACGGCTGACTCGCCGGTCATATTAGCGTGATATCCCTACGGACTATTCCATCTATAGTAGATAGGTAGAATTTTTATCCTGTGCGACTGGGCTTGTATCGAAAGAGCTAAGTCCACCTTAAGACAGCAATATCGCCCCTTTATACAGACCGTCCGCATGTAGGTAATAACCCATCGCGGTCTTATCCTCATCTCAGCGCGCAACTTTTGAGTGCGTTTGTGAAAGGGCATTTCCATGAAGCGGTCTACGAATTCTGCACAGAACCAAGCTTATGCGGCGACGTCGCAGACCCCGTTTCAGGTCACCCGCCTTTTAGCAGTTTCCTTGTTCTTTTTTCTGAGCGTTTTGGCGTTGGCTTAATGACCCACTCAACAAAGCGATCTTGGCACGAAGAATGCAGGCACAATTCCACAGCGGGTCCGCCAAACGGCCTCTCGCACACCGATAAATGAACGCGAAATGTTACTTGGGGGTTTCTATGCCGCGTAATCACAGCTTGACGAATACAGACCAATCGGGATTGCCGACTTTGACACCATCGCTGGTAAATGCGCTGTTTTCTATCACGGATGCCGTAGGCAGTGTGGTGTCGCGCAAGTCTTCGATCGCTCAGAACGAAACATATGACGCGATTGATCACGACGATCTCGCGCCGCCGCAAATCGCCACCAGCACAGCGCAGGCTCTGGGCTCTTCGGTTCTTGTCCGCACCCCGTCGCGCCTGACGCCGGTCACCCAGTTGAAGGCAGGCGACTTCGTCTGCACGGCCAAGCTTGGGTTCCAAAAGGTTATTCAGGTCCGCGAACTTCTGGCGTGGATGAAAGAAGACTCCGCTCTTGTGCGCATCACGGCCGGTGCTTTGGGCAATCCCAGCACCGCTTGGGTTACGGGCGATCAAAAGCTGATCTTCTCGCATCCCCGTTTTGCCGATCTGTTCGGTGCACCGGATGTCGCGATCAAAGCGGTTGATCTGGTCAATGGCGGGTCCATCGTTGTCGAAGAGCGCGGCCTTCCGCTGCATGTCTTCGAAGTCTGCGTTGAACAGTCCTCCGCACTGGTTTCCGATGGTCTGCATTTCAGCGTACCGGGCCGCGCAGGGGGGCATTTCCGCTGGCCTGTTCTGACAGGTCGTCAGGTTCCCTTGGCGCTGCGGGTTCTGGGCTTTGATAAAACCCCAGCCAACTAATCGAGTTTTGCACAAATAAAAAAGCGGCGTCGGTAAAACCGGCGCCGCTTTTTCATTTACTCGACGTCCTTTGGGTCTAGTCCGGCGGCCCCCGGAATACCTCCGGTCGGGGCTGACTTGCGCCCGCCGCTCATGAAATCAGAGAAGTCGGCTTCATCAGAAGGGGCCGGCTCGCTTTCAACGTCGACGCTCTCTTCCGCTGGGTCTTGTGGCTCTGGCGTCTTCACTTCGGCTCGCAGTGACTTGCGGTCGTTGGGCGTCGGCGCACTCATGAAATCCAGAAAGTCGTCCTTGGGTCCGTCGTCCTCTGACGCGGTCGAGCGCGCGTCCGTGAATTTTACGCGTGTCGCGGACGCTTCCCGCGACTTGCGCTTCGCTTCGACCTTGCGGACCAGATCGGCAAGGCGGCTGTCGAATTCCTCTTCCTCTGGCGAGATCGTCGGAAATTCATGCGTGGGCGCCTTCTGGGGTTCCGCAGCTTCGTCGTGTGTTTTCTCATTAGAAGTCGCTCTCGTGTCTTCTGCTGGCGTGGCGGCGAGCGGATCGGCATCACCAATGGGGCGTTCTTCCGCATCGATTGCAACCTCTGTCGCGTCCAGTGGCGGGCTGTCCGAATGGTCTTCTGCTTCTGGCTCCTCATCAAAAAACGGCGCGTCATCGATTGCGGCCGATATTTCGTCTTCCTTTGGCGTCACAGAGGTCGTTTCTGGCTCGGCCTGTTCCGCCAAGGCTTCGATAGCTTCAGGTTCTGTCTCGGGCATTTGGTCGTCAGGAATTGAAGTTGTTTCAACATCCTGCTCAAACGCGACCATCTCATCTGACTCATTGCCAACTTCAATGTCTTCAGGTTGATCTGCGTGGTCGTCGGCCTCCGGCAGCGTTTGCGTGCTTTCGTCCGTTTTGAATGGCTCCGACGCGTCGACACTCTCTGCCGTGACTGTTTCTTGATCAGAAGCTGCCGACATATCAGCGACCGTGAATTGTTCCGCATCGATATCGTTGTCAGCGATCGCCCCCTCCAATTCGGGACCAGTTAACTCAACATCGGCTTGACCCTCATTTGTGTCAATGGTCGTTTCCTCAGCCTCAGCCTCAGCCTCAGCCTCAGCCTCAGCCTCAGCCTCAGCCTCAGCCTCAGC